>DATDGY010000015.1:0-55564 GCA_036521855.1 Candidatus Angelobacter sp. | reverse complement strand
ATCAACGTCCAGGAAGGCGACCGCGTACGCGCCGGCGAACCGCTCATGGACGGTCCGCTCAACCCCCACGACATTCTGGCCGTGCTGGGCGAAAAAGAACTCCAGGGCTACCTGGTGAATGAAATCCAGGAAGTCTATCGCCTGCAGGGCGTGACCATCAGTGACAAGCACATTGAGGTCATCGTCCGGCAGATGATGCGCTGGGTGAAGGTGGAAGACGTGGGTGACACCTCGTTCCTGCTGGAACAGCAGGTGGATAAATTCCGCTTCCGCGAAGAGAACGAGCGGGTGATCGCCAACGGCGGCCGCCCGGCTACGGGCCGCCCGCTGCTGCTGGGCATCACCAAGGCCTCGCTCTCCACCGAATCCTTCATCTCCGCGGCGTCATTCCAGGAGACCACCAGGGTGCTCACGGAAGCCTCCATCCAGGGCGCTGTGGACCACCTGCGCGGCCTCAAGGAGAACGTGATCGTAGGCCGGCTCATCCCCGCGGGGACGGGCATGGAGTTCTACCGCAACGTGCGTCTGGCGCCGGAGCTCGAACAGGCCGCGGCCAAGGTCCAGGAGGAAGTCTCCCAGGCCTACGCCGAAGCCGAACGCGCTCTGGAACTGCTCCGCCAGGAAGGCGAAGCCGAGGAGATGGCTGCCGAGTAAACCTCACTTACTTGCTAGTAATCAATCGCGGGCCGAAATGGCCCGCGATTTTTGTCTACGGGATACGCGTTCTCCCTTCCCTTACATGACTCTTTACAGAGCCTGGCAGGAAATCCAATCGTGCAGCGATGCTGCGACCGAGGCTGCAAGGCAAAAGAAACCCTCACTCTCATGCTCACCTCAACTCTCTCGCCGCCGAGTCGGTAGGGCCGGAATCGCCATTGCCTGGCCGCTTCCAGGGTGGCGCTCATGAACATAGGCTCTCCTTCAAGCACCTGGATATTGACGGGTAAGCCATGCTTGTCGGCCATCAACTCGATCAAGACAGTTCCTTCTCGATGGTTGGTTTGGGCGAGCGGAGGATATGCAGGGCAAACGAACTTTGTAAACCTGAGCGCAGCAAGTTCCTGGGCCAAGAGAAACGTTGATAACACGCAGGGCGCCAGGCCAAAAAGCAGAATTTGCTGTTGAAATCGTCGCATGCTGAGACGTACTGACACCGGGATGGCGGTCCTGGTTCTCCTTGCTCTTAACGAATCACAAGATACATAATGGACTTAGTCCATGACTTAGTCCATAATGAAAGACATGGAAGTCAACGTCCACGAAGCCAAGACCCACTTCTCCAAGCTGCTGCAGCGGGTGGCGGCCGGGGAAGAGATCATCATTGCCAAAGCGGGGGTACCGGTAGCCAAGCTGGTGCCCGTAGTGGCGAAGCATGCGAAACGCAAGCTGGGTCTCTATAGCGGTGAGATCTGGATGGCCGACGACTTCGACGCGCCGTTACCGGATGACATTCTGGCGGGGTTCCTTGGAGAAGACGTGGAGCCCAAAAAGAAGAGCCCGCGGTCTGCTTTCAGGAGACAGAGAAAAGCGCGATGAAGTTCCTTCTGGATACGGCGATCTTCTTGTGGAGTTTGGATTCTTTTCAGAAGTTGAACAGCCGCGCCCAACAGGTGCTGGAAAGCGGGCAGGAAGTTTTTCTTTCGGCGGCAAGCTCCTGGGAGATCGTGATCAAGTCGGGAACCGGGAAACTGCGACTGCCGAAAGCTCCGCGCCATCTCATTCCCGAGGCGATGACGAAATTCGCGGTCCAGGCGCTTCCCATCGCGCATGCTCACGCCCTGGCGGTCGCGGAATTGCCCGGCCATCACCGGGATCCCTTTGACCGCCTGCTCATCGCCCAGGCGCGGACCGAGGGCATGACTTTGATGACAGCCGACGCCATGTTCACTCGATACTCTGTCGATATACTGTGGTGCGGCAAATAACAACCGGCGCGACGTTTGTCCGTCGTCTTGGTGGTTGCGTAGTCAACCAAACCGCTTTACCCTTATCAGTCCATGCACTTTACCCGGCTCCGTCGCGCCCTCTGGCAGGCCTTCATGCACGGGCAGTATTCGGTGGCCAAGGCCGCCGCTTACTCGTCGATCCTGACGCTCTTTCCGGCATTTCTGGTGGTTGCTTCGGCTCTGGAGGCGTCCGACAAAACCTCAGGTGTCCTGCAGCAGATTGCCTTCGCCCTGGGGTGGGTACTTCCTCCCGGCTCTCGTACGGCTGCCATATCGTTTTTCCAGGCCAAGCAGCACCACACCACCAGAATCATTATTTCGGCATCCGTTGTCATGCTGCTCGCCGCAACCGGCGTGATGATCTCCTGGATGGATGGCTTCCGGCGGGCGTATCAGGTGGAGAACACCTGGGGCTTCTGGAAGGAGCGGGCAATCGCGTTCTCGCTGGTGTTCCTGGCCCTGCTCCCGCTGGGTTTTGCCACCGTGTTGGTGGCTTTCGGCAACCAGATCGAAGTCTGGCTGCGGGCGGATACGATGCACTTTTTTCGACCGGTGATCTTGAAATTGTGGGACGCCATGCGGCTTGCCATCGCCTTTCTAACCAGCGTGGCTGTGATGAGCCTGATTTATCACAATGGCGTTCCCAAGACCCAGTCCTGGCGCAAGATCCTGCCGGGCGCAGTGACTGCAGCCTTGCTGTGGTTCCCCGCCACCATGCTGTTTGGCTGGTATGTGCGAGACTACGCTACCTACAGCGTGGTCTATGGCCCGCTCAGCGCCGCCATCGCACTGCTGGTATGGTTGTACATTGTCTCTGCGATCGTCCTGCTGGGCGCAGAGCTCAACGCGCAGTTTTACCCCCGGGTCCCCGGCAACGGAGGAGCGCGCGCCAAGGTCTAAGTAAACAAGGTCTAAATATTGGAACGTCGAACCCAAAGGATTGGAATTGAACAATAGCTGGGGCCTGCGCAGGGCCAAAATTGTCTGCACGCTGGGGCCGGCCAGCCGCTCGGAAACCGTGATGCGCGACCTGATGCGCCTGGGCATGGACGTGGCGCGTCTCAACTTTTCGCACGGCACGCACCAGGAGCACGCCCGGGTCATCGACCGCCTGCGCCAGGTGGCGGAGAAAGAAGGGCGCACCATCTGCATTCTCCAGGACCTGCAAGGCCCAAAGATCCGCACGGGAAGACTCAAGCAGCACAAGGCAGTCATGCTGAAGACCGGGGGTCGCCTGGCCATCACGCCGCGCGACATTCCCGGGACTGCCTCGGTGATCTCCACTACCTTCAAGACGCTGGCCCACGAGGTGCTTCCCGGCGCGCGCATCCTGCTCTCTGACGGGTTGATTGAACTGCGTGTTTCCGCCATCCGCGATGACGATGTTGAGTGCGAGGTGATCAACGGCGGCGTGCTGGGGGAGCATAAAGGCATCAATCTTCCCGGGACCGTGGTCCGGGTGCCGTCGCTGACGGAAAAGGATGAGGAGGACCTGGAATTCGGGCTGAAGCACGGTGTGGACATGATTGCCGCTTCCTTCATCCGCAATGCCGAGGACGTGCGTGCGGTAAAGCGCGTGGTGCTGAGCCATCGCTCCGAGGCCTGGATCATTGCCAAACTGGAGAAGCCGCAGGCCATCGAAGAGGCCAACCTGGAAGAGATTCTCGACGTCGCTGATGGCGTCATGGTCGCGCGCGGCGACCTAGGCGTGGAAATGCCGCCGGAGAAAGTTCCCATCGTTCAGAAGCATGTGATCCGCCGCGCTGCCGAGTGGCGCAAGCCGGTCATTACCGCCACGCAGATGCTGGAATCCATGAAGGACAACCCGCGCCCCACCCGCGCCGAAGCCAGTGATGTGGCCAACGCCATCCTGGATGGCAGCGACGCCGTCATGCTCTCGGTGGAGACCGCCAGCGGCAAGTACCCGCGCGAGGCCGTGGCCATGATGGCCAGGATCGTCCTGGAAGCCGAGTCCAATATGCCCGAGCCTATGCCGCGCCGGCGCCACCATCGCCATCTCTCCATCTCGGAAACCATCTGCGAATCCGTGGCCCACGCTGCCCAGGACCTGGATATGAAAGCCATCTGTGTCTATACGGAAAGCGGCGCCACGCCCCGGCTCATCTCCAAGTACCGGCCCAAAGCGGCGATCTATGCCTTCGCTTCCAGCGCCTCCGTATGCGCGCGCTTGAACCTGATGTGGGGCGTGCAACCCATTCGCACCCAAACCACCAAGAGCGCGGAAGATATGGTGGTCAAGGCAGAACGACTGATGCTCAAGAGTCAAGCCGTAGAGCACGGAGATGTGATCGCTATCGTCGCCGGTACCGGTACTACCACCGGCTCAACCAACTTCCTACGGCTGCACGTGGTGGGAGCGGGGGAGAAGATCGGGTGATCGCGCGTGATCGGGTGATCCGGTGATCCGGTGATCGGGTACGGCGAGGATGGTAAGCGCCTGTGACTCTTGCTTGAATTGGTCCTGTCCCGAGCCGAGCCCCACGAGCTCTGCAATGATCTTTCTCAGATCACCCGATCACCAGATCGCCAGATCATCCGATCTCCCTTAGTTCACCCATCCGCCAGGGCCGCGGTCTTTTTTGTCTGACTCGTCGGGCGGGCGGAAGTTGCCGTATTCGTCGAAGTACTGCTTGGGATCGTGGTTGTGCTTGCGCATGTAGACCTGAAACTTCTTTTTGGCCCGGTCACGCTTCCAGCGATAGTAACTGTTGCGCACTCCGGCAACCTGTAGCTGGAAGACCCCGGCGATGCTGTGGCGCCAGAGGAAGCGGTACCAGACATAACCCATGGCCATGCCCAGCAACAACACGAGGAAAAAGACCGCACGAGAGATAAGAAGGTAGGCGCCCTCTACCGCTGCCGTGAAGATCACAATGTACTTCACCGGAATGGGAATTGGGACAAACAGAAGCATGATAGGAGCATCGCGGTTGAGCAGGAAAAACACCATCAGGATGGCATTGACGGCCGCCCCCGCGCCAAAAGCCTGCCCACCTACGTAGCCGGTCCACGCCAGGAGACATCCCAACAGGGCGGCGCCGAAGATGGAGAAAAGGTAGAGTTCAACAAATGCCCTGGAGCCGATGCGGGCCTCGACCGCCGACCCCAGAAAGAACACGCCCAGCATGGTCATTAGGAAGTTCCACGGATCAAGCTGTAAGAAGCCATAAGTAACCAATTGCCAGACCCGCCCGTGACGAACCGCCTCCGGCGAGAGACCGCCCCAACTCAGAATCGCAGCGGCCCACGGCTGATGGGAGGCCCAGAGCAGGACGATCACGATGTAGATCGCCGTGCTCATCAGAATCAAAGCTCTCACAGCTCCGGAGAAGCGAGGAAAACCGATCGATGTGGAGGAGTAGGATGGGTTTCTCGGCATTCTTATCTTTCCGTTGCGGGCGGTCCCCCGCGTTCCGGCTCGGGGATCACGATCAGGCTGCGATGTCCCTGAGCGTCAACGGAGCGAACCCCGAAGATCACGTTGTCCTTTGACTCATCAAGGTCCACTTTTGTTTCCGTTGTCCGGGTGGCGTTCTCTTCAGGAAACGCTGCGTCCGTGGTCTTGCGCCACAGCACTTCATAGGCAGCGGCGCCGGCCGCTGCTTCCCATTGTATCTTGGAGTCGTTCTCCAGAGCGGCGGTGGACAGCCGGGTCTTGGCAGGTGGCGCGGGCGCAGAAGCCAGCGACGCCAGCGTGGCCGCGTTGAGCCGGGCCACATTGGCCACGTAGTCGAAATCGACAAATTTGAGCAAGTCCCCATATTCGATGCCGTTTTCCGTCCTCGGGTTCTCGTGCTGATGGTGGAAATCCTCCCGGTACTCGGTAAATCGGACAGCGGCAAAGCCCTGCTCGTTGAAGGCGGAGTGATCGCCGCCGCGCAGATAGCGGTCGCGGCGAAAGATCAACTGCGGTGCAAACTTGCCGAAGTTGTAGGTCGCGCCCACCTCCTGGACGTAGCGGGCCAACTCGCGTGACGTCGAGTCATTCTCCCCGCCCACGGAGCGGATGCGGCGTATGTCGGCTTCGCCGGCCGCGGCGGGGAGGCCCTCGGAAAACACGCGCACCACGTTGCTGTTTTGCGACGTGTCGCCGGGCGTGCGGTTGCCGCCGACAATATCGTTGTTCAACACGCCTTCCAATTGCCAGCCCTGTTCCTTGGCCATCTTCGCGAAATGCGTGCTGCCGTTGAGCCCCTGTTCTTCGCCAGAAACGGTGAGGAAGACCAGCGTCGCCGGAAACTTGTGTTTGCTGAGCACGCGCGCGCATTCCAGCGAGACGGCGGTTCCGCTGCCGTCGTCGTTGGCGCCGGGAGCGGGATTGGTGGGGTTGAGGGCGTCCTTGTTGCGGGAATCGTAATGGCCGGTCACCAGGTAAATGCGCTTGGCCTGGGCGGGATCTGTGCCGCGAAGGATCGCGTACACGTTCTGGAGCTCGGTAGGCGCCGGAATGCGGTTGGTGGGCTGCTGGATGAACGTGTCAGTCTGGACTTCCAGGCATCCGCCGCAAGCAGCCGAGTAGCGCTCGAACTCAGCCTTGATCCACTTGCGCGCCGCCACGATCCCCTGATCGGAGGTGTCGGCGTTGGGATTGTTCACCGAAAGCGTGTGCCGGGTGCCAAAACCGGCCAGTTTCGCAATGGTTTGCTGAATCTGGGCGGCCGAAACTTCCCGGAGGACCTGGGCGATCACGGGGTCTTGGACAGGCCCGACTGCGGACTTCCCGGCAGGGCCTTTACCGGCCCCTTGCCGTTGTGCGCCCAAGCCCGGGACGACCAGGGCGCCTTGGCTCCTGGCAACGTCCGTAATGGTTCCGAGCATCATCAGCAAAATCAAGACGGCGAAAGCCACACGGGTATCTCGGCGCACGATGTACATGCAGACCTCGTTGAAGAGAAACTTGACTGCAACCCTGAGAGATTCTAAATATAATCACGTGGCCCTGTCTCGCCAGGAGGAACGAAATGGCAATTTGCCCGGAATGCGAAACCGACCTCGATTTGGATGAGGAGGAACTCGAGGAAGGTGATACCGTCTCTTGTCCGGAATGCGGCTTGGACTTCGAGGTTGTCACCAAGAGCCCTCTGGAGTTAAATCCGGTTCAGGAGTACGAAGAAGACGACGACGAAGATGACGGGGACGAGGAAGAAGAAGACGGTGAATACTAACTGGCGGCAGACCACGAACGCGGCTTTCCTGGGGCTCGCCCTGCTGGTCCTTTGCGGGCGCGGCCTCGCCCAGCATGACGCCAAGAACCCTGACGATACCAAGAAGGCCGCAGACGAAAAGAAAGCCGGCAACAAAAAGGACTACGGCGTTCTCTTTGGCACCGCCTACGGACCCGATGACCGTCCCATGTACGGAGTTCGGGTCACCATCCATCCTGTGGGCAAGAAGCATCCGAACTGGGAAACGCAGTCCGATCACCGCGGCGAGTTTTCGCAACGCGTGCCGCCGGCCGCTGCCGACTACCTGGTTACGGGCCAAGCTGAAGTGGCGCCGATGGTGAATGGTAAACTGCAAACATCCAAGAAGAAACGTCTCAAGGGCGAAGCCAAAGTTCACATCGACGGCGCCGAATGGCACGACTTCAGCCTGCACATGAACGAATAACCATTACTCTGGCCTACCGGGAGGGCGGTCCATGCGAAAAGTTGTGACCTGGGGTTGGCTGATGTTCCTGCTGGCCGCTGCCGCGCATCCGGCCGCGGGGCAAAAGAACGAAGGCTCGCAGCTGCGCACTCTGACCGGCCACGTCTTCAACAGCGAAACCCAGCCGCTCACGAAGGCGATTGTCTATTTAAAGAACACCAAGACACTGTTGATCAAGACCTACATTACGGATCCCGACGGTACGTATCGTTTCCCGGCCCTGTCCCCGTCAGTGGATTACGAGGTCTATGCGGAATATGAGGGTACCCGCAGTGATACCAAGACTCTCAGTTCGTTCGACACCCGCAAACAGGTCGACATCACCCTGAGAATCCGCAGCAAATAAAAAGATTGGGTAATTGGGTAAGTTGGTAAATGGGTAATTGAAAACCTCCGCCGCAGCGATTGTCAATTTACCCAATTACCAAATTAACCAATTACCCAATCTGCTCTTAGTCCTGATCGTTTCCAGCACGCTTCCAGTTGATGATATCGCCCAGGGTGGTGGTAGCGCTGGAGGCCGGATGCTTGTAGGCCTCCACGTCAGCGCGGCTGGCTTCGGCGCCAACGGCGCGCAAGCTCAGGCCCACCTTCTTTTCTTCCTGGTTCATCTTGATGATCTTGAAGTCGTGTTCTTGTCCTGCGTCCAGTTTGATGGCGGCGCCGGTGGAGTCTGTGGCCTCAGAGTTATGACACAGGCCTTCCACGCCCTCAGCAATCTCCACAAACGCGCCGAACTGGGCTACGCGCAACACTTTGCCATGGATCACGTCGCCGATGCGATGGGTCTCGAAGAAAGTTTCCCAGGCGTCCGGCTGCAGTTGCTTCACGCCCAGGGAAAGGCGCCGCTGTTCCGGCTCGATTCCCAACACTGCCGCTTTGACTTTCTCGCCCTTCTTCAGGACTTCCGACGGATGTTTGACTCGCTTGGTCCAGCTCAGATTGCTCACGTGGACCAGCCCGTCAATGCCATCCTCGATCTCGATGAAGGCGCCGAAATCGGTGAGATTGCGCACCCGGCCTTCCACCGTGGAGCCAATGGGATACTTCTCGTGCAGGCGTTCCCAGGGATTAGACTCAAGCTGTTTCAAGCCCAGTGAGATGCGCCGCTCGGTGGAATTCACGTTGAGCACGACGCACTCGATCTCGTGGCCCACGTTAACGATTTTGGAGGGATGCTTCATGCGCTTGGACCACGACATCTCGCTCACGTGCACCAAGCCCTCAATGCCCTGCTCCAGCTCCACGAACGCGCCGTAGTCGGTTACGCTGAGCACGCGGCCTTTCACGCGAGCGCCGATGGGATAGCGCTCCGCGGCATCGAGCCAGGGGTCGGGCGTGAGCTGCTTGAAGCCCAGCGAGACGCGCAGCTTTTCCGGATCAAACTTCAGGACCTTGACCTGGATCTCATCGCCCACGTGCACCAGGTCGCGGGGATGGGTCAAGCGGCCCCAGGACATATCCGTGATGTGCAGAAGGCCGTCGATGCCTCCCAGATCCACGAAAGCGCCGTAGTCAGTCAGGTTCTTCACCGTCCCGGTCAGGGCCGCGCCTTCGTGCAGGTGCTCAAGCGTCTTTTGCCGTTTGGAGGCGACCTCTTCGTCCAGGATGGCCTTGCGCGAGACCACAATGTTGCCGCGCTTCTTGTTGAGCTTGATTACGCGAACTTCGATCTCGTGGCCCTTGAGCGTATCCAGATTGCGCACCGGATGCGTATCCACCTGGGACCCCGGCATGAAGGCCTTCACGCCGATGTCCACAGAGACTCCGCCCTTCACCCGCTCTACAACCGTGCCTTTCATGGGCTCTTTGGAGTTGTAGGCTTTTTCAATGTTCTCCCATACCCGCACCCGCTGGGCGCGCTCATGCGAGAGAAGGACCGCACCTTCTTCATTCTCGCCGCGCTGCACCATGACTTCGATTTCCTGGCCCGGCTCGAACTTGATATTGCCCTGCGCGTCAGTCACTTCCGCGATGGGCACCAGGCCTTCGGATTTGAAGCCGATATCCACGACAACGTGGGTGGCGGTGATCTTGATTACCGTGCCTTTGAAGACGTTGTCTTCGCTAGGCGCCGGTTCTGTTTCCAGGGTGTAGGATTCGAGAGCTGTGGCAAAGTCTTCCATGTGAGTTTCTTCTTTTTGAGTCACGCCCGCGCTGGGCTGCTCAGTGGATTGGATTTGAGATTGATTCCCGGACATAATCGCTGGCTTTTCGTAGAACTGTTGCGACGAGGCGGCGGCCGTTGCCGGAGTCTCACTAGACTCGCCTTCCGGCGGTGGCAGAACGCTGCGTACTGTATGTTCGACCGACATTCCTCTTTGCTGCCGGGCCCACACACGCTGGAACTCATACCGAGACAAGCAGTGGACGTGATGAAGGCGGACTCGGGACGCCGAGTCCCACTGGTGTTGACGGGCTCCCCTCTTTGCGGGGAAAGCTCAAGAAACCAGCGGCCGGATCCTACGGCAGTCCTGAATCAGCCGTAAGACTCTTTCGACTATAGCAACGGGCCCGGCGAGTGTCAATCGCTGGAAGACCCTGAAAATCCGCGGGAAAGACCTAATCCTTCTGGTATCGTTCATGCCATGGATTACCTGTTTTCGCCCTGGCGTTACGCCTTCGTCAGCCAGGCGCACAAGGCCACAGGATGCCTGTTTTGCGAGCTGCCTCAGGCCGGAGATGACGAAAAGACGCTGATTGTCCACCGGGACAAGCACTGTTACGTGGTTCTGAACGCCTACCCTTACACTTCCGGGCACGTCATGGTTGTCCCATTTCGGCACACTGACCAGTTGCGGCTTCTCTCCGTTCCCGCAGCCCAGGAAATGATGGAGCTGATGCGCCGGCTCGAAGGCATTCTGCGCGAAGTCTACCAGCCCGAGGGCCTCAACCTGGGCATGAACCTGGGCAAGGCCGCCGGCGCCGGCATCGCGGAACACATCCACATGCACGTGCTGCCGCGCTGGACCGCCGACGCTAACTTCATCACCGTGATCGGCGAAACGCGCGTGTTGCCGGAAGACCTGGCGACGACTTACAAGCGCATCCGGGAAAAGTTCCAGGAATCGCCGTAACCCACGGCCAGCCGGGGCAGGTCGCCGGCACCCCGGGACAGGTCGCCGGGAACGGAAAACCAAAATCTCGCAACTGATGTGCCCGGTTGCTGGTTCGTCATGGTGTCCTGTATCTGAAGAATCCATTCATTCTTTGTCCGTCGGTTCATTCGCGTCCGACAGAATCTTCCACAGCGCCTCGCCGCAGTCCACGATCTGGGTACGTTTGCATTTGGGACAATGGTATTCACGCATCTCGCGGCCCGTGAAGGTCGTCTTCTCGATTTGCTCCATCTCGATACCGCAATCGGGACAAGTGGTGTCGCTCATAAGGCAATCCCGCTCATTTCGTGGTTACTATATTCCTATCAGCTGGAAGATTGCCGGAATTGCAAGAATCGGGTAATTGCCAAGATTGAAACGCTTGGGGGCAAGTGGCGAGGCCAAGAGCGAACCGCTGACCGCTGATGCCGCCGAAACCAAAAATGTTATCCTCAGGTCTGTCATCGTATGAAGGTTCTGGTCATCGGTAGCGGAGGCAGGGAGCACGCGCTGGTGTGGAAGCTACGCCAGTCGCCGCGTGTTTCGCAGGTCTTCTGCCTGCCCGGCAACGGCGGGATCTGCGAAGAAGCAACATGCGTGGCCGGAGATCCGAAGAACCTTGAAGGGCTGCTGGCGGCGGCCCACCAGTTGCAGCCGGACATCACCGTGGTTGGCCCGGAGTTGCCGCTTTCGCTGGGCGTGGTGGACGAATTCACCCGGCGCGGCCTGCGCGTCTATGGTCCCACGCAGGCGGCGGCGCAACTGGAGTCGAGCAAGAGTATTGCCAAGGAGTTCATGCAGCGGCATAACATTCCAACGGCGCACTACGCGGTCTGCGCGTCGGAAGAAGAGCTGCGCAAGTCGCTGGGGCTGTTCTCGCCGCCGGTCGTGGTCAAGGCCGACGGGCTGGCAGCAGGCAAAGGCGTAGTGGTGGCTGCCACCAAGGAAGAAGCCGCTGCCGTGGGCGCGGACATGCTGAGCGGCAAGCTTCTGGGCGCACCTTCCGCGCGGGTAGTTTTGGAAGAGCATCTGAAAGGCGACGAACTCTCTTTCCTGGTTCTTAGCGACGGCGAGCGCGTGGCCCCGCTGGTGGCTGCCCAGGATCACAAGCGCGTGGGCGAGGGCGATACCGGCGCCAACACCGGCGGCATGGGCGCATATTCCACGGACGCGCTGGTGGACGCAGGCATGGTGGAGTGGCTGCTCAACCATATTGCCCGCCCGGCGATCGCCGGTATGAAACAGGAAGGCGCTGAGTATCGCGGCATCTTGTATTGCGGGCTAATGATGACGGCACGCGGGCCTATGGTGCTGGAGTTCAACTGCCGCTTTGGCGATCCCGAGACCCAAGCCGTGCTGATGCGCCTGGACAGCGACCTGCTTGAGGCCGTGGAGGCCTCGGTGGACGGGCGCGTGAGCGACGGACTGTTCAGGTGGTCCAGTGATGCATCCTGTTGCGTGGTCGTGGCTTCCCGCGGATATCCCGGAAGCTTTGTCTCCGGAAACGAAATCGCCGGACTCGATCGCGCGGCGCAGATGGAGAACGTAAAGGTCTTTCATGCCGGCACCAGCAAGCGCGACCAAAAATTGTATTCGAGCGGCGGGCGCGTGCTGGGCGTGACCACCCGCGCGGCGACGCTGGAAGACGCCATCGCCCGCGCCTACCGCGCAGTGGATTGCATCAGCTTTGAAGACATGTATTATCGCCGCGATATCGGGGCACGCGCGCTCGAGCAGCGGACATAAATCACTTGTGAGGTTGCGAGTTCATGCCTGAAAGCCCTCTTGTTTCCATTGTGATGGGTTCGGATTCGGACCTGGAGATCATGAACGAAGCCGCGAAAGCCCTGGAAGACTTTGGGATTTCGTACGAGATTGACGTAACCTCGGCCCACCGCTCGCCGGCGCGCACCGCGGAGTTTGCCCGTACCGCAGCCAGCCGCGGCGTAAAGGTTATCATCGCCGGAGCCGGCGGAGCCGCGCACCTGGCCGGAGTGATCGCGGCCGAGACCACGCTGCCGGTCATCGGCGTGCCGATTCCATCCACGCCGCTGAACGGCATGGATTCCTTGCTGGCCACGGTGCAAATGCCCGCCGGCATACCCGTGGCCACGGTAGCCATCGGCAAGCCGGGCGCCACCAACGCCGGGATTCTGGCGGCGCAGATCATCGGGCTGGGCAGCACGTCAGTGGCCGGGAAGCTCAAGAAGCTAAAAGAGAAGCTGGCTAAGAGCGTGGAAGAGAAGTCGCAAAAGCTGCAGCAGTTGCGGAAGAGAACTTAATGCGCGGACGTCGGCGTGAGTCTTGCAGCGCTTCAAATGCAAGGACCTCGATATTTGTGAAGTGACATGAGAATGATTGCAGTACCACGAACCAGCGCCGAAGGCGCGAAAGAGCCTAGCCCAGGGCGCAAGCCCTGGGTTGCTGAAGTGAGGGCGGAGAGCCCCGGAGGGGCGGCACGCGATTTCTCTTTTGAGCAAGGTCCATTTTCCTCGGCTTCGGTTCATAACCTGTGTCGCCCCAGCCGAGGCTTGATCGTTCTGTGGGCGCCGACCCAGCCCTTCCGGGCTGGGCTAGACTCTTCCGCGCCTTCGGCGCTGGCGCATCTGTGGACATCTTTTTCGTCGAGCCTCATGATTCACAGAGCCTGGGAACCAGAGACGAAACAACGCAAATCTGCTCGCCCATGAGTAGCTTCCTCCACGCCATCGCCATCATTCCCGCGCGCCTGGGCTCGACACGGCTGGCGCGCAAGGTGCTGCGCGAGATCGCCGGCAAACCCATGGTCGGCCACGTGTACGAGGCGGCTAAAAAGTCACCGCTGCTTGAGGACGTGATCATCGCCACGGATTCCGACGAGGTGATGCAGGTAGCGCGCGCGCACGGCTGGAGGGCGCAGATGACCTCGCCTGCACACCATAGCGGCACCGACCGCATGTACGAGGTGGCGCAACGCGTCGCAGCCGACGTCTACGTGAACATCCAGGGTGACCTGCCCATGGCGCGTCCCGAACACATCGAAGCTTTGCTGCGGCCGATGCGCCGGACCGAGGTGATGGTTTCCACCGTGATGACCCCGTGCCCGCCCGGCGAGGTCCACAACCCCAATGCAGTGAAGGTGGTCGTGGACAAGAATGGCCGCGCGCTCTACTTTTCCCGTTCCACGATTCCCTTCGACCGGGACAAAACCGGCGCCATTCAATACTTCAAGCACCTAGGCATCTATGCCTACCGCCGGCCGGCGCTGGAGCGCTTCTGCAATCTGCCGGAAGCAAGGCTGGAAGCAGCGGAGCGCCTGGAGCAATTGCGGCTCCTGGAGAACGGAATTGATATCTACGTGGAAGAAACACCGTTCGGCACGGTCGAGGTGGACACCGAGGAAGACTTAAAAAGAGTCGAGGAGATTCTAAGAAAAGGCGCGTGACGTTCCCGCATGGCACGATCACTACCAAACTGATCTTGTCGCAGACGATCATCCTCAAGTGGCGAGGCTGGGCCGGTTCTGCCTGGCCCATTCTTCAGCCGCCGCGATGCGCTTGGAAACGGAAGGATGAGAGTGAAACAAGATCTCCACTACCCGCGAGGGATGGCTTTCGCCCAGGTTCTGTTGGTTCAGCTTCTTCATCGCGCTGACGTACGGGACGATGCTGGGAACGGATTTCCAGCAGTAGAGGTCGGCCTGGCGTTCGGCATAGCGTGAGTAGGCGTTCAGCGCCGGCATGAGCAGGAGGGAAAGCAGGCTGAAGACCAGCGCCAGCAGCGGCAAGTTGGCAAAGTCCGTGAGGTGCTGGAACATTTGCTGATCGTAGATGGCATAATTGAGAACCTCATTCGCCGCCCAAAACCCCAGCAAGGTCACGCCGAACTGGACGACAATCATCTTCATCATGTGCCGGTGCACGTGATGTCCCAGTTCATGGGCCAGCACGGCTTCGATTTCGTCGCCATCGTAGTCGTGCAACAACGTATCGGCAATGATGATGCGGCGGGTCCGGCCCAGTCCGGTAAGGGCGGCATTGGCTTTCTTGCTCTTTTCCGAAAGCTTCCATTCATAAACGCCGCGCACGCGGGTCCCGGCGCGCTCTCCCAGCCGCACCAGGCGCTGCTTCAGCTCTTCGTTCTGCAGAGGAATGAACTTGTAAAACAGTGGAAAGAGAACCACCGGGGCAATCTGGGTGAAGAAGATGAGCAAAGGGATGAAAACCAGCCAGGCGATGAACCACCAGTACTCGGGGGAAACCCGCATGGCTCCGTACACAATCTCCGCCACCACGGTGCCCAGAAGCAAACCCAGGACCCAGGCCTTGAGCTGATCGCCCAGCCATGAGCCCAGTCGTTGGTTGGAGAGGTTGAATCGGTGTTCCAGGCGATAGCCATAAAAATCGAGCCCGGCCCCCAGAATCTTGCTGATGATGCTCAGGAGAAGGATGTACAGAAACAAGCTGAGCGCGTATTGCTCGCGGCCGAGACGCCGGGCCAAATCGCTGAGCGAGTGTGTCCACCCGGAGGCCAGCAACACGATCAAGAAGCCGAAGCTGAGCGCCAGGTCCCCGATTTCCACCAGGCGCTTGGCCCGGTTGTACCGCCGCGCCTCGGCGGTATCGAGCTGAAGAGCGGTATCTGGCGGATGGTCAGGCAAAGTCATTATCGGGTTTCGCTTGAACTTCGAGTCTTGGTTTTGCCGGCGCTGCCATCGCTGGGCTGCATCGGCGTGGGAGCGTATTTTAAGAAGCATTGTAGAAACATCGCGTCACATGCCGCAAGTTATAAAGACCTTAATCCAATGCGGCTAAGGGTCATGGACGAACGGAACACACAATCAACATGTCAACAGACGGAGCGGGCCTGTAAGGATCCGGACAAACGTGGTCCGGCCGGCCGGCGGGCAGCTTGTGTCTTGTCTGTGGCCCTATGAAATTTTTGGCAGCTCGCGTCGCAATGCTCTTCCAATCCGGCGTTCGTGCCACAGTCGCAACGGTCTGGAGTAGTTGATGATACCGAAGGCGGCAATCGCTGCCAGAAGCAGCCCGCTGCTGATGACAAGAAACACCCGGGATGCACCCGTCTGGGCCACTTGCAGGATAACCATGGCATTGCGCGGAGTGAGCAGCATGGCCACGGCAAGGGCCAGCATGCCCACGCCTGCCAGCAACCCGGTCACGTTCTTGGCCCAGCGTCCGGAGGCGTGGTAATCGGCGAAGAGGGTGAATCCATACGAGATCAGACCCGCAACTACGACAAAGCTGGCGACAATGGCAATCCAGGTTTTCAAGTCCATGCTGTTGGGTATGACGCGTCTCCAGCGGCTCCAGGTTGGAAGGACGCAACCGCGGAAACAAAACTAGAAGACCAGGAATTTCTTCTTCTTCTTCGTGTTGGTGCTCTGCGATTTCGACGACGTAGGCGGCGCGCTTCCCGCCGCCGCCAGCAGCACCGGCTTGTTGGCCTGGTTGGGGCTGGCGCCAGTGTCCACGTACCCGGGCTTGATGTCAATGTATGCCTCGTCCCGCAGTTTCGTGAGATAAGCGCGGGCCGCGGGCTCCAGCTTCTCCACATAGACGGCCTGCTTGATCCGGCCCTCAATCTCCGCGTAGGGTGGAACACCCGCAGGCCGATGAGCGTTAACCTTCAAGATGATGAACCCCTGCCTGGTATGGATCACATCCGAGTACTCGCCGACCTTCAGAGAAAAAGTCTTGTCTTCGAAGTCTTTGACCAACTCGCCGCGCTTGAAGTTGCCGAGCTTTCCGCCATCAGCGGCTGTTGGACCGTCAGAACTTTGTTTCGCTAGGTCTTCAAATTTGGCGCCTTTGCGCAACTGCTCCAGGAGCGCGTTGGCCCTGGCTTGCGCCTCAGCCACTTTGGCGGGATCTTCCGGCAGCGGCTTGTCCGGGGCCGGCGCCGCGTTGGGATTGTCTTTGTTTTCCGGGGCCGGCTCGGCCGGCTTGATGGCAACCATGATCTCGCTCAGGCTTACCTCTTCCGGCCCTTCCAGATCGTTCTGGTGCTTGTTGTACCAGGCCAAAGCTTCGGCGTTGGTGGGATTGAGTTTGGATCCGACCTCCTGGCTGATTACCTGCTCGGCAACCGCACCGGCTCGGATCTGCTCTTTGTAATCTTCCCACGAAATACCCTGTTTCTTGGCTTCTTCCTCGAGATCATCCAGGCTCTTCAGTCCCATCTTCTGGCGCATTTCGTTCAATTGCTTAACGACCTGGGTTTCCCCGGTAATACCCAACTCCTTCCCTTTTTCCAAAAGGAGTTGCTGGTCGATGAGGCCGCGAAGCGTTTCCTTTTGATGCTCCGCCCATTTCGACTGCCAGCTAGTGGGAAATTGCTGCTGCAATTCGGCTTGGCCGGTCTGTTCGGCCTTTACGTAGTCCGCGCGCGTGATGATGGCGTTATCCACGCGGGCGATGATCTCATCCACAATATTGTCGGCGCGGACGATGACGGCAAAAAGCACAAGGGCAAAAACGGCGAAAAATAGCTTTTTAGGCATGATGACCAATTCCTGTAACTTAGGAACGCTCGAGAGCTGAACTCGCTGCAATTATTTTAACAGTCAGAACGCCCGGGAAGCCAATGGTCGGGTCGTAAGGACGCTTTGAAAAGGCCAGGAAAACTGGGGTCTGGAGAATTCAAAACAGCCCACTGCCGGCCGGCTCGGGAGTGCGGAACCGCCGGCCGAAGCTGGAAAGAGCTCAAGTCGTCCACGGGCAGAATCGGCCCCGAGTCCCGGCCGTTTTTACTGTGGCTTTTTCTTCTTGTTGAGCATCCCTCCGAGTATTCCGCCCAGCCCTTGCTGCTGGCCGTTGTCCCCCTTTTGGCCGTTTCCGCCCAGAAGCGCGTTCTGGAGGCCCTTCCCGCCGCCGAAATTCGGCCGGAACTGCGGGTTCGCGGTGGTTCCCTCGATGAGGAAGGGAATGCCGTTGTTCTGTCCGCCATTGGCCAGGCCGGCCAAGGTACCAAGCGTGTTTCCGGCTCCGCTGGAAAGCTTGAGCACCATCTGGAAATTGAGGGCATTGCTGCTGTTGATGATGCCGCTGCCGGTCAGCGAGCCCATCGACGGGACGTCCAGCACGATGTTATCGGCCCGCAGTCCCTCGGGAGCCACGCGCAGTCCCGAACTGGCGGTTTGGATCAGGGTGTCATTGCTCGGCTTGATGCCGCTGAAGGCAGCCACGGCGCCCAGTTTGGAGTTCAGGTTGTAGCCGATCAGGTGGGCATTGGAGATGTTCAGCGGCCCGGCGATTACCAACCGGTCCAGCGGCCCCTCCGCCGTCATGTCCATGTTGGCCACCCCGCCTTGGAGCGAAGCTCCCTGGGGCATCAGGACGCCGAGCGAGGGCAGCAAGCCGGCGATATCGTTGACAGCCATAGCCTTGCCCTTGAGGGTCAAATGCGCGACTGGGTCCTCCTCGTGGGTGTCAACCGTGCCACTGGCGGTGGCTGTACTGTTGCCGGCGTGGACGTTGGCATTGATCGTGCCAGTGTCAGAATCCAAGCCGTAATCGGATGTGTAGTCGAACGACACCGGGGTCTTCGCCGCTGCGCCGCCCTTTATCAGCTTCAATCCGCTAGCATTGGCCTTTCCTTCGGCGTGCAGGTGATGGCCATCGGAGTTGACTTTGCCGTCGAAATCCACGGTCCCGCCCAGTCCGGAGCTGGGATCGAGCAAACCGGTCGCCCCCAGGTCGATGTGCCGCAGGCCGATCTGAGCGTTCAACGGAGTCTTGGCGGAATCTTCATGGTCGATTGGGCCCGCTTGGCCTTCCAGGTTCAAGGCCCCTCCGCCAGGAGTGGCTGCGGTCAGAGTAAAGGGCATGGCGCTGCTGAGGGAGATATTGTCCGCCACCAGATGCACGTTCTGATACACACGTTCCCGCGTCGCGGAGTGGCTGCTGCTTTGTCCAACCCGCACCGTGCCGTTCACGATCTCAAACTTGTCCACCGAAAATTCAGGCGCTGCGGAGCTCGAGGCGGAACTGGTCTTGGCCGTCGACGAGCCGCCCAGGCTGGAGTAGTTCCATCTCCCCGCCTGATTCTTGAGCAGAACAATGTCGGGTTTTTCCACCGTGATCGAGCTCACACTGAGCCGGCGAGAAAACACAAGCGGCAACAAACGCAGTCCGACCTTCAGCGACGACGCCTGCAAGAACGGTCCCTTGTTGAAGGCGGGATCGTCGGCAATGGAGATGTTTTCGGCCGCCGCCCCGCCGCTGAAAATAGAGGCTTCCAGCTTGCCTACCTGTACCTGGCGGTTGAGTGCGGCGGACAGCTTCGTCTCCAGTTCGGGGCGGAAAGAGTCCACGTTGATGAACAGCGGAACCAGCAAGACTGCCAGAACCAACACGCCCACCACAATTCCGGCGATGATAAGAAGGCGCTTCATGGCGGGAAGAATGCTATCAGAAACGGGCAGGAGTTTGAGATTGACATTCCTAGATTTTTGCCTGAGCATGACCCGCAGTATGAAAGATAAGTTCTTCCTAATGATCGCGTTAGTTGCGTTCCTGCTGACTGCGGTCGCGGCCCAACAAACAGATAGCGCAAAGCCGCCGAAGGTTCGCGTGTCGCAAGCAGTCATCCTTTCGCTCCTGTCGCACAGAGTGAACCCGGAGTATCCAGATGAAGCAAAAGCTGATGGCATCAGCGGAACCGTAACCATGCGACTTGAGATTGATACGGAAGGACACGTCGCGCAAGCAGATGTTTTGAGCGGGCATCCGCTGTTCGTCCAACCCGCGATCGATGCCGTGAAGCAATGGCAGTTCAAGCCATTCACCTTGCATGGAGAACCAGCGGAAGTTGAAACAACGGCAGCCCTATACTTCGGGTTGCCTCAGAAGTTGCGCGTGTCGCAAGGCGTCATGGCCGGCAACCTGGTGCGCAAGGTTGACCCCCACTATCCCGAAGAAGCCAAGGCCAAGCACATCCGGGGCGATGTGATTCTTCAAGCGACCATCAGCAAGGAAGGGAAAATGATCCGTCTAACGCCGGTCCAAGGGGATCCGTTGTTGGCGCAGGCGGCGATGGAGGCGGTGCAGCAGTGGGAATACAAGCCGTACTTGCTTAACGGTAATCCAGTGGAAGTTGAAACTACCGTTACGGTGAGATTCCGGATGTGAATCAGGAAAGGCCGCGAACTCCTCCACGCGGGCTCGCCCCGCAACACTTCTACGTCCCGTAATTCTTCTTCAGGTACGTAGTCATCTCGGCTTCGAGTTCGGCGTAGCCGGCATGAATTGTGCTGCGCAAGGCGGCTTCAATCGGCTGTCCTTCGCCCAGGCGCTCAAGAATGCGCGCCAGATCATCCATCCCGTAGGTATTGCGAATGTATTCCACCGCGGCCAGGGCTTCGGCGTAAGCGACGGCAGCCTCGGCCGTGCTGTAGCTCTCAAAGCGCCCTTCGAGTTGGTTCAGGGGGATTTGGCGGCCGGAGAGGTAGAGGGTGGCCAGGCGGCTGCCGAACGGCGCAGTCGTCATGCCTTGCTCCAACTGCGCGAGGCCCTCGTTGAGCCATTGCGGAACCCGGCTATGAGTAATCTGGCGGACGAAGGAATGCGTCAGTTCGTGGCGCAACACGCTCGCAAGCTGCGGCGTCACCGAATGAATGCCGGAAATAGGAATGCGAATCTTGCCGTCATTCAGGGCGGCAGACCAGGCTGGAGCCTGCGTGACGTCGAAAAAAGCCTGGTCGGTATAGAGCGATACAAACACACTCGGCGGGGCCCCACCCAGATCGTTTTGCAGGTCTCGATAGTCGTCTTCCAGGCTCTCCAGGATTTGGGACCGCAGCGTGTCCGCGGCTTGGGAGCCTTCGTAGCGAAGAACAAAATGGCTGCTGCCCTGCTCGCGGAAGTCGGCCTCAGTGCTGGCTTCGCGCTCCACGCGCTGCAACAGATTGCGCACGTTGTCGTCGGGGCGCAGTTGCAGAGATTTCTTCAGAGCGGCAATGGCCTCGCGGTTACGGTCGTCCTTGTAATAGGCGAAGCCGAGGATCTCAAATGCCTCCGCCGATTCCGGGCTGGCAGCGGCGGCCTGCTGGGCTGAAGAGAGAGCCTCTCCCGGTCTGCCCAGCCGGAGCTGAACCGAAGCATAGTTATCGAGCACCACCGCATGATGCGGCAAAAAGCGCAACGCGTTTTGCAGATACTTGGCGGCGCTCGCTAAATCATTCTTGCTCTCGGCGAGGCCGGCGGCAATGGTGTTGGCTGCGGCTGACTGTTCGGGAATGCCTTCCTGCTCGATCGCTTTGAGCGCCGCATCATCAACCGCGCCGTTGCGGATGATGCGCGCCAGCAGCTCGTCGCTTCCGGCCATTTGCGTGTGGACTTGGGGAGGCTCCGGGGCGGCGGCGTTCGCAGCCGGCTGCGCGGGAGGTGAACCGCCGGCTTCGATCCGGGCGACGATCGATCTGGGTATGGTGAATGTGTTGTCGCCGAGCCAGTATTCGACCCGGCCGTCGTGTTCCTTGACTGCGTCGGCAACAATTCGATCGCCGTTTCTCAGCACAATTGTGTCCGCACCGGCGGTGGCGCACAAGACGGCGAGGCAGCAACATGGGATAATCAGTCGCAAGCGATCTCCCAAATTATGGCATGACTATGCATCGGCTTGCTTGCCTCCTCATGACGAAGGTACTACTGGGCTGCACGCTGGCGGCGGCCCAGGCCGTGTCGCCTGCGCCGGCCTTGCCATCGGCCTCCGTAACCTATGGCGGCCTGCTGAATCCCGTCGTCACCGCCTCTGACGTGCATCAGATTCGCGACGTCTCCATACAGCGTGAGGACGTGCACCTTACCCTCAGTGACGGCACCATCGGCCTGATGCGCGCGGTGGACGGGCACGTTACCGGCGCCGTCTTCGAAGGAGTGGGCGAAGTGCTGGTGGTTCCGCCCAACCGCGCTGAACGAACCTCCCTGGCCCTCTTTACCGGCTCGGCAGTCCTGGAGCAAAAGTTTACCTCCGCGTATTTTCGTTTCTTCGATGACGCCCTGGTGGATGAGCTTCGGTCCGGGCTCCGGCCCGCGGAAGACGCCAGCGAATTCCTGGCCCGGTGGGAGCAGACGCTCAAGCTGCTGGCCCCCTCGGACTCCCTCGAAATCCTTGAGGCCATGACGAACGCACAGGATCCCGAGTCACGTTTTGTGCTGTTTCGACTGGGAGGCACGCAACTGGGCACTTTTGACGTGGTCTTTAACGGCAATGCGGCGGAGCAGATCCGGGTGTCCCAGGAGCGGCTCAATGGCAGCATCATCTATTACGACTCCTGGGTTTCCTTTCCCATGCGTTCCGCCCGCGAGGCCGGCCAGCCGAGCGCCGGACGCCTTACCGGTTTTGAGTCTTCCGATTACAAGCTGCGTGCGCAGGCCCAACCGCCGACTGACTTGAGCGTGGAGGGTGAGGTCACGCTGACGCCCCGCCGTTCCGGCCAGCGCGCTGTGATGTTGGAGCTTTCCCGCTATCTGCGGCTGAGCCAGGTGAGCGCGAACGGCCAGCCCGCGGAGTTCATCCAGAACGAAGCCGTCAGCGGCAGCGAACTGGCCCGCCGCGGTGACGATCGGGTTGTGGTGATCTTCCCGGCGGCTGTGGAGAAGGACCGTCCGATCAAACTCTCCTTCGCCTACTCCGGGCCGGTGATGTTCAATGCCGGCGGAGAGGTCCTCTACGTGGGCGCACGCGGCACCTGGTACCCCACGGCGGGTCCGTCATATGCCAGCTTCGATCTCACGTTCGATTACCCGGAGGATTGGTCGCTGGCGGCAACCGGCACGCAGGTATCCAGCAGCGCGCAAAACGGTCGTCGCGTCAGCCACTTTGTCACGGAGAAGCCGATCACTCACGCCGGCTTTAACCTGGGACGGTTTGAGACGGGCGAGGCGAAGGCGGGCAACGTTGTCATCCGTGCCCATGCCGCCAAGACCGTGGAGCAGGTCCTGGCGGAGAAGGAAGCGTACGGAGGCATGCATCCGAAGCCGGCCCGGGAGGTGCAGCAGATTGCCGCCAAGGCCGCCTCCACGGTGCAGTTCCTTTCCGCCGAGTTGGACGCCTTTCCCTATTCCCACCTCGAAATCACGCAACTCCCGGCGCTTCTGAGCCAGTCATGGCCCGGCCTGATCTACCTCTCCAGCATGGCTTTCCTGGACCAGAATGAGCGCGTAGCTGCCGGCATCCATGATCCCTATACCGAATTGCTGCTCAGCCGGCTCATGCTCGCCCACGAGACCGCGCACCAGTGGTGGGGAGATGCCGTGGACTGGGCCTCGTATCGCGACGAGTGGATCATTGAGGCCGTGGCTAACTATTGCGCCCTTATCATGCTGGAGAAAGAAGACCCGCAGGCGACAAAGATCGCGCTGGACTACTACAAGAGCCAACTGTTGAAAGAGACGCCTGACGGCATCGTCGGCAACGCCGGAGCGGTAACACTCGGCGCGCGCCTTACCTCGTCCCGGTTTCCCCAAGGCTACGAGAGAGTGCTCTATGGACGCGGAACGTGGCTGATTCACATGCTGCGCATGATGCTTCGGCAAGCCGGGGGTCAGAACAACGATGCTCTATTTTTTGCCGCGTTGAAAGGGCTTCTGGCCAAGTCTCCCGGCCACAAGATTTCCACGCGCGACCTGCAACTCGCCTTTGAGCAAGTCCTCCCGGAATCGCTGAACTATGAGGGCAAAAAGTCGCTCGACTGGTTCTTTGACAGCTGGGTCAACGACGTTTCCATCCCCCAGTTCTCTCTGGAGGGTGTGCACGTGGTTGCTGCCGGCGACAAGGCACAGGTAAGCGGCACGATTCGCGAGAGCCATGCAGCTAAAGACCTGGTAACTGCGGTCCCGATCTACGCCGTTGGCGATAAAGGTGAACCGCATTTCCTGGCCTTCGTCTTTGCCGACGAGGCGGAAACGACCTTCACTCTGACCGCCCCCGCCGGCACCAAAGAGCTCTTGCTCGATCCCGAGGGAACCCTGTTGCGGCGGTAGGGATAAATCGCTGGTCTCTGGATCGTACTTGTGGCAGCATTTTCCGCTGCCAAAGCTGGAGGAACATGCGTACCACATTTGCGTTCACACTCCTGTTGTTCGTGGCTTGCAGCGCGCCGGCGCAAGGGCCGTCGCAGCCTCCGTCAGCGTCCAGCGGGCCGCAAAAATACACGCTTGCGGTCACTCCCAAGACCGTCGCCTGGGGCTATTACGACGCCGCGGCGCCGCCGGTATTGCACATTCATACCGGCGATACCGTGGTGTTCGATACGCTGCTCACCAACAGCCCCACCGGCCTGGAGCGCGCCGGCCTGCCGCCGGAGCAGGTACAGCAGAGCCTCCGCGATGTTTACAAAGAAGTAACTAACAAAGGCCCGGGCGGGCATATTCTCACCGGCCCGGTCTACGTGGAAGAGGCTGAGCCGGGCGATACCCTGGAAGTCCGTATTCAAAAGATCGAGTTGGCCATCCCGTACGCTTACAACGCCTTTGGTCCGAACCGTGGCTTTCTGCCGGAAGACTTTCCTTATCGCAAGATCAAGATCATTCCTCTGGACCGGGAGCGCATGGTGGCCAAATTCGCTCCCGGCATTGAAATACCGCTGCATCCGTTCTTCGGCAGCATGGGTGTAGCGCCGCCGGAGGCCTTTGGCCGCATTGACAGTGCGCCGCCCGGCGTCCACGCCGGGAACATGGACAACAAGGAACTGGTCGCCGGCACCACTCTTTACCTTCCTGTGCACGCCAAGGGCGCGCTCTTTGAAGTAGGCGACGGACACGTGGGCCAAGGCAATGGCGAGGTGGACATCACGGCCATGGAAACGTCACTGGTGGGCACCTTGCAATTTGTGGTGCACAAGGGCACCAACCAGAAGTATCCGCGGGCCGAGACCCCCACCCACTACATCAGCATGGGCTTCCACCAGGAGCTGTATGAAGCAACAAGAATCGCGGTGCGCGAGATGATCGATTTTCTCGTCGCCGAGAAGCACCTCAGCCGCGACGACGCTTACATGCTCACTAGCGTGGCCGGCGACGTGGACATTACCGAACTGGTGGACGGCAATAAGGGCGTGCACGTGATGATGCCCAAGAGCATCTTCGCGAAATAGGTCAAATCGCCAGAGCCGTTGCTGCCGGGCATGAAAGCAGCTCTTGAAGTTCCCCGAGCTGTATTACCTTGGTAACCATCAAGGCGCCGTCCACCTGCGCTACGATGTGCTCACTCCCCGCTGTCAGCACTCATTCGCGGAGGTGCGTCATGTCCAATGCAGGGTTCGGCCAGGGCCCCGAGAAAGAAACCGTGTATGGCGGATCGACCCCAGTCGCAACTCAGGGAACTGTATACAGCGGTTTCACTCCAGCAGGCGGCCAAGGGACGGTGTATGGAACGGCAGTCAAAACTGCCGAAGGCACTGTGTATGGCGGACCGACGCCCGGAGGGACCGTGTATAGCGGGCCGACAACCGGCGGGATTTCTCGGCCGGTATCCTCGGCTGCCACCGGGTCGAGTGACGGAGCCCGCAAGGGGGCGCGGATCTTTTTCCTGATCGCAGGCCTTACTGCGTTTCGGTCAATCCTGGTCTATGCCGGGTTGCAAGCCCTAAGCTCGAGCTTTCCTGCAGTCAATGGAAGCATTTTGACGACTATTCTCCTTATCAATCTTGCCATCGCGGGCGTTTTCGCCCTACTGGGTGTTTTCACCCAGAAGGGGAGCAAAATCGCATTCGTTACGGGTATGGTGCTCTACGCCGGAGACTTGGCGCTGCTGCTCATGAGCAACCCTGCCTCACACGTGGTCTCCATTGGTATCCACGCGCTGGTTCTGTTCTATCTCTTCAGCGCTTTCCGTCAGCTAGACTAGCCGAACATAGACGGATTGTGCGGGAATGCGGGCCGCCCTTCAGTGCGGCCCTGTTTTTTGCAATAATGCTCGTGCGGCCGGGACGGCTACCCGGAGAAGGCGGGCAAATGAGGCTTTTGATTCGATGGTTGCTGAGCGCCGCGGCGCTGGTAGGCATCGCCCACGTTGTTCCTGGCTTTTACGTGCGTAATTTTGTGTCCGCCCTGATTGCGGCTGCCGTGATCGGGTTGATCAACGCCACGCTGGGCGTGGTCGCCAAATTCCTGACTTTTCCTCTTACCATCCTGACTCTGGGGTTGTTCCTCGTCGTGGTCAATGCGGCCATGCTGAAACTGGCGGCGTGGTTTATGCCCGGGAGGTTCGAAGTGCGTACCTGGACGGCCGCGATCATCGGGGCCATTCTGGTCAGCCTTGTCTCTGTCGTTATTCACGCGCTCACGGACGACAAGCGGCGCGAGCGCTACTGACGAAACAGAGAACGTAGTTGGGCCGCAACCAGGGCCGCGTCGTTTTGCTGGAATAGCCGGATGGCGGCGACCCCCGCGGCGCCGGCGGCAAAACACTCCCCGGCGTTCTCCAAGGTGATCCCGCCGATGGCCAGGACCGGCATGGGCGTACCGTCGATACGCGGACGATGGCAGGCCTGGCGTAACTGCTCCAGCCCACGAGGATTGAGCTGGCCGTTCTTTGCGAAGACTGGCCCAAACACGGCAAAGTCGGCGCCATGGGATTCCGCCTGGGCGACCTCGGCAGCTGAGTGGGTGGAAACTCCGATCACCGGGTCCGTCCGTCCGGCCTGAACCATGATGGCACGGGCGTCACTGGCAGCGAGGTCGTGAGCGGGTAGGTGTACGCCGTGAGCGCCGGAGGCCAGCGCCACATCTGTGCGCGAGTTCAGCAACAGCTGTGAAGAAGAGCCTGGGGGAATCGCCGCGATGGCTTTTTGGGCCAGCTTTTCCAACTCACGCGCGCTTAGGTCTTTCTCCCGCAGTTGTATCAGGTCCACATCGGCCGCCGCGCACTCCGCGATCTTTTCGAGCAGCCGTTGTTCTTGATCCACGGTCGCGCCGGGAAACTGGCTGCGGTCAGTGATATAGCAGAGCAGCAGGGCGGCCGGCGCGGGCTCAGGAACGGAATCTGTCGGCAAGTACAAGGTTCTTTTGCTCTCGTCCGGACATCAAATAAAAGGCAAGCAGCAGAACTTGATAGAATATCAAACGTAATTGAGAAGCTTGGGTAATGACATGAAGCAGAGAATTGGTTTGTGGGCACTGGTTGGGTTTGCCGTGGCCTGCTGCTGGGTCATCTATGGGATGGTCACTGCTCCCAATCACAACCTTGGCCGTTGGACAGTCGTTGCACTTACCGTTCCCGCCTCATTGCTAGGACGGATTGTTCCGCTTGCGGTTTACTGGGTCGTCCTCCTCAATGCTGCCGCCTACGCACTGTTTGGCTTCTCGGTGGAGCTGGTACGGCGCCACCATCTCTAGTTGCTGCGCGAACTAATTCACTATCAGAAGTTTTGTGGTGTTCATGCCGGGCACAGCTCCGGATACAATAAAGAATCACCATGTTTGAGCGTTTGAACCAAATCGAGGCCAAGTACGACGAGCTGACCCGGGCCCTGGCATCGCCCGAGGTGATCGGCGATTCGTCGCGCTACCAGAAGACCGCGAAGGCCCACAGCGAGCTTGCGGACATCGTGGACAAGTATCGTGAATTCAAGGACTTGCAACGAGGCATCGAAGAGAGCAAGACCATGATCGCCGACGAGTCTGACGCCGAGCTGAAGGCCTATGCCCAGGAAGAATTGACCCGGCTCCAGGAGCGCCTGGCGGCCACCGAAACCGAACTCAAGCTGCTGCTGGTCCCCAAAGACCCCAACGACGAAAAGAACGTGGTCCTGGAAATCCGCGCCGGTACCGGCGGCGACGAGGCCACGTTGTTTGCCGCCGAGATCTTCCGCATGTACTCGCGCTACGCTGAGATGCAACGCTGGAAGGTAGAGGTGTTGTCAACCTCCGAGTCCGGCGTGGGCGGGTTGAAGGAAGTGATCGCCATTATCGAAGGCAAGGGCGTCTATTCGCGCATGAAGTATGAGAGCGGCGTGCATCGCGTGCAACGCGTGCCGGAGACCGAGCAGCAGGGACGCGTGCACACCTCGGCCGTTACCGTGGCCGTGCTGCCGGAAGCCGAAGACGTTGATGTGAAGATTGAAGCTAAAGATCTGCGCATCGATACCTTCTGTTCTTCCGGGCCGGGTGGACAATCCGTGAACACCACGTATTCCGCCGTTCGCATCACCCACTTGCCGACCAACACCGTAGTGAGCTGCCAGGACGAAAAATCGCAAATCAAGAACCGTGAGAAAGGCATGCGCGTGCTGCGCGCGCGGCTTTACGAGATGGAGATGGAAAAGCAGCAGGCGGCCCTGGCCAAGGAACGCAAAGCCATGGTGGGCTCGGGCGATCGCAGCGAGAAGATCCGCACTTACAATTTCCCCCAGAACCGCGTCACCGATCACCGCATCGGGCTGACCATGCATCAGCTGGTGAGCGTGATGGATGGCAAACTCCAGCCCATCATCGATGCGCTGATCACCCACTACCAGGCGGAGAAACTGAAGCATCAGGCCGAAGTCCCGGCATAGGTACCTGACCGGCCCACCATTTGGGACGGCAGTACCTGATCTGATCGCTCCCGCTTGTTGAGAAGTGCCGGTCTGTGACACTCGTTACAAATCATGACGACTGACGGACCCACGCCAGTTCCGTTCGCGGGCTCCCAGCAGCCTTGTCGCAAACCCGAAGCTTTGGACGCAAGTGTTGCGCGGCCCGGCGATTGTTAGTAGTCTTGTCTCGCTCAACCGCACTCGTTCTTGCTAATTGCCAATGGCTCGTCGCCAATTGCTCTTATGCAGCTCAAACAGGCCGTTGACGCCGCGTACGCCGCTTTCGTCGCCCATGACGTGCCGTCACCGCGGCTGAACGCCGAACTCTTGCTGATGTTCGTGCTGGGCCGCGAGCGCGCCTTTCTTTACGCGCATCCGGAACGGGAGCTCTCTTCAGAAGAGCAATACCGCTACGACCAGGTGGTCCGCGAGCGGGCCAGCGGGTGTCCCACGCAATACATTACCGGCCACCAGGAGTTTTGGGGACTGGATCTGCTGGTCTCGCCGGCGGTGCTGATTCCCCGCCCTGAAACTGAGCACGTTGTGGAAACCGTGCTGGAACTGGTAAAGCAATTCGATCCCGATCGGCCGGGCAAGTTGCGGATGGTGGATGTGGGCACCGGCTCCGGTTGCATCGCCCTGGCCCTGGCCAGCGAGCTTCCGCAGGCCGATCTCCATGCTTGCGACATCTCCGAGGAAGCTCTGGAGATGGCGCGTATCAACGCTGCCCGGCTGCGTCTGGACCAGCGCGTCCATTTCCGCAAGTCGGACTTGCTTGCCGCCTATCCCCGGGATACGTTCGATTTTGTAGTTTCCAATCCTCCGTATGTCGGCGACTCCGAGGCCGACTCGGTGCAGAAACAGGTTCGCGAGTTTGAACCCAAGATCGCCGTGTTCTCCGGCACGGAAGGGCTGGACATCTACCGCCGCTTAATTCCCCAGGCGCGGGAAGCGCTGAAGCCGGGGGGCTGGTTCGTCGCCGAAATTGCCTTCTCGAGAGAAGAGCAGAGCAGAGAACTTCTCGCCGGCTGGAGTGATGTGCAGGTGACAGCTGATTTACAGGGGATTCCGCGGGTGATTGCGGCGAAACGACCTTAGGCAGCGACCTCGGCTCATTCGTCTCCATCTGCCGCATGACATGGCGGGTTCTCAGCGTGGCCCGTCGACGGGCTCGCAAAGAACTCAAACTTGAAGCGAAGAATTCTAGCGCATTTTCACAGCGTCTTTGGCTGCCGACGGAGGTGGGGATTGCGGAACGTAAACTTCAACAACCCGCGAAATCAGGTTGCATGGGCCCGCTCTTCGGTTAGAATCAGCGGTCGCAATTATTTCAGTTGGAAGAGGCCCTAAGGCTCATGGACATCTCCTACCATGATGTTCTGCTGCTCGGCGGCGGCGGCGCCGGCCTGCGAGCGGCCATCGCGGTTTCCGAAACCAATCCTCAATTGAGTGTGGCGGTGGTGTCCAAGGTTTATCCCATGCGCAGCCACACCGTCTCTGCGGAAGGCGGAGCTGCGGGCGTCATCAAGCCGGAAGACACCCTCGATGAGCATTGCTACGACACCATTTCCGGCGGCGACTGGTTGTGCGACCAGGATGCCGTGGAGATGTTCGTAAGAGAAGCCCCGCAAGAGTTGCTCCGCCTGGAGCACTGGGGTTGCCCGTGGAGCCGGGACGCCGATGGACGCGTCTCCGTCCGCGCCTTCGGCGGGATGAGCAAACAACGTACCTGGTTTGCCGCCGACAAAACCGGCTTTCACCTGCTGCACACGCTCTTCCAGACCACGTTGAAGTACCGGGCCGTCACGCGTTACGACGAGTGCTTCGTAACCAAGCTGCTGGTCGATGACGGCCGCGTGCAGGGTGTGGTGGCCATCGAGCTGAACTCAGGAAATATCCGGGCCATTGCCGCCAAGAGCGTGATCCTCTGCACCGGAGGCTGCGGCCGAGTGTTCCCGTTCACTACCAACGCCAGCATCTGCACCGGCGACGGCATGGCCCTGGCCTACCGCGCCGGCGCGCCGCTGAAAGACATGGAGTTCGTGCAGTATCACCCCACAGGGCTGCCCTTCACCGGAATTCTGATTACCGAAGCTGCCCGCTCCGAGGGGGGCTACATGATCAACAAAGACGGCTACCGCTACCTCCAGGACTACAACCTGGGGTCGCCCACGCCGCAACCGGTTCTGAGAAACATGGAACTCGGCCCGCGCGATCGTCTCAGCCAGGCCTTCGTTGGGGAGATGGAGAAGGGCCGCACCATTGAGACGCCTTACGGCCAGGTCGTGCACCTGGACCTGCGCCATCTGGGCGAAAAGATCATCAATACCCGGCTGCCCTTTGTTCGCGAGCTGTGCTTGAAATACGAGGGCATTGATCCCATCACACAACTGGTTCCGGTGCGGCCGGTGGTCCATTACATGATGGGCGGAGTCCACACCGATGCTCAGGGCGCCACGCCGCTGCCCGGTCTCTATGCCGCGGGAGAAGCGGCCTGTGTGAGCATCAACGGCGCCAACCGGCTGGGATCAAATTCGTTGCCGGAGATTCTGGTTTTTGGCGCCGCCGCCGGAAGAGCTGCAGCCCAGGCCGCTGTGGACCTGAAGCCGCCCGGCAAGCACGTGCCGGCCCAGGCGCTGGACGAACAACAGCGCCTGCAAGAGCAGTTCCTGCACAAGTCCGGAGGGAAGGAGCGGATTGCTACTCTGCGCGCAGAGATGCTCCTGGCCATGGAAAGCGGTGCGGGCATCTATCGCGACCGCGGCTCGCTGGAGAAGACGGTCGACAAGCTGCGGGAGCTCAAGGAGCGATTCAAAGACCTCGCCATCGACGACCACAGCCGCACTTTCAACACCGAGCTTACGGCGGCGCTGGAACTGGAGTTTACGCTGGACGTGGCGTCCACCATCGCGGAGTCGGCTCTGCGCCGCACAGAATCCCGCGGCGCGCATCAGCGGACCGACTATCCGCAGCGCGATGACAAAAACTTCCTGGCGCACACGCTGGTCCACTGCAACTCCGACGGCAGCGCCCGGATCGAGTACCTTCCGGTGATGATTACGCGCTGGCCGCCGGGCAAGCGGGTGTACGGAATGCAGCCAAAAGCCAAAGAAACCGTGTCGAGGTAACCCATGGCCGAAACCATTACGTTGGAAGTCACGCGCTACTCCCCGGAACAGGATGTCGAGCCACGCTTCCAGCAGTATGAAGTTCCCCTGCGCAAGGATTGGGTGGTGCTCGATGCCCTGAATCACATCAAGGACAAGGTCGACGGCTCGCTCACCTTCCGCTGGTCGTGCCGTATGGGCATCTGCGGGAGCTGCGGCATGATGGTGAATGGCGAGCCCAAGCTTACCTGCGCCACGTTTCTATCGAGTTACGCTGCCGAGGGCCGTATTCGCGTCCAGCCGTTGCGCTACTTCCCCGTGATCCGCGATCTGGTGGTGGCGATCGAAGACTTCATGTCCAAGCTGCAGAGCGTCAAGCCATGGCTGATTCGGAACGAAGAGAAACCGGTGTCGGAAGGCGAGTACCTGCAAACCCCGGACCAGCTTGATCTCTATAAACAGTTCAGCATGTGCATCAACTGTATGCTGTGTTATGCCGCCTGCCCCGTTGTCGGTCTCGACCCGGCGTTCATCGGCCCCGCCGCCATCGCTCTGGCCCAGCGCTACAACATGGATTCACGCGATCAGGGAGCGCAGGAACGCATGGATGTTCTTGCTCAGCACGAAGGTATTTGGGGATGTACTTTTGTGGGCGATTGTACCAAGGCATGCCCTAAAAAAGTGGATCCCGCCGGCGCTATCCAGCAATACAAGCTTACCGCGACCGTGGACCGGCTCAAGTCTTTGCTGATGCCTTGGGGTGCAAAATGAGCCAAGCCAGGCAAAACGCAACCTACACTGAATTCCGCCCCCGCTGGTATCGCGCCCGCGTCTCCACCTGGTGGTGGATGGGACGCTGGTCGTACTTGAAGTTCATCTTGCGGGAAATCAGCAGTGTCTTTGTCGCTTGGTTCGTGGTGGAGCTTTTGCTCGCGCTCAACGCCCTGTCGACCGGGCCGCAGGAGTATTCCGAATTCCAGCTCTTCCTCCGCAACCCGGTCGTGGTGGCCACGAATGTTGTCAGCCTGTTCTTTGTGATATTTCACGCGCTGACGTGGTTCAACCTTGCGCCCAAGGCCATGGCGGTACGCGTCCGCGGAAAAAGGATTCCTGACCTGTGGATTGCAGGTCCCAACTATGTTGCCTGGGCCGCGGTCTCAGCGATCGTGGCCTGGTTCCTTCTGAGGGCTTAAATGGCGAAGCGATCCAACGAACCAATTCTCTGGGTGCTGTTCAGCGCCGGCGGAGTGGTGGCTGCGTTCCTGATCCCCGTACTTCTGTTCTTGTTGTTCTTGGCCTTTCCTCTGGGATGGATCACTCCGCCTTCGTACCACGGCCTGCTGGCCCTCGTGCGGTTGCCCATTACGCGGTTGGCGTTGTTCGTTCTCTCTTTCTTTTCGCTGTTCCACTGGGCCCACCGGTTTCGTTACACGCTTTACGACGGGCTGCAGATCAAACACCTGAATCAGTTGATTTTCCCGTTCTGCTACGGCGGGGCAGTGGTGGGATCGGTGATCGCGGGATACATTCTGTGGAACATCGGATAAATGCGGGCAACGCAGGTTGCAAGATACGCGGAGCGCCCAAAGCGGATTAGAATTGCGGTATGGAACGCCAGTTGAAGACCATCTCCAAGGGCGGGATCGCCGAGGCGCTGGCCAAGGCCAAACACTATCGTTATCTCAACCAGGCGGAAGAGGCCGAGTCCATCTGCCGCGACATCCTGGCCGTGGATCCTGAGAACCAGATGGGATTGCGCCTGCTGGGGCTGGCCATCACCGACCAGTTCACTGGGGCCGTGAGCGACCGCCGCCAGGAAGCGCAAGACTGCTTTGAAAAACTCTCGAGCCCCTATGAGCGGGCCTACTACCTGGGCATTCTTCATGAGCGGCGCGCCAAAGCCCAGATGCGAGCCGGCCATCTGGCGCACAGCCTGCTCGCCAGCTTTGAAAAAGCCATGGAGTGTTTTGAAGAGGCGGAGAAGATTCGTCCTGAGGGCAATGATGATGCCCTGCTGCGCTGGAACCGCTGCGCAAGATTGATCGAGAGCATTCCCCAACTCACGCGGGAAAGAGAATCGCTGGACTTGGAAATCAGCGATACCCCGCCGATCTTTCGAGATTAGAAAGTCGGGACTAGAAAATCGCGTCCTTGTAGATCCCCGAGCCCGATGCGAGGCATTCTCTTATCGCTCTGAAATCACATGGACCGTTTGCGAGAAGTCATCTGACGCGTATGCCAGACCCGTGACCGGATTGACGTCAATCAATCTGCCAAACACCGGCACGGTCGCAACCACCTGATTCGTTCTGCCATTGATCACTGAAATTGTCGAATCGTTCAGGTTGGTAACGAAGACGATACCGGAAATCAGGTCAGCAGCGACGCCGAAAGGGTTGTTCCCGACCGGAATGTTGGTGACAACGTTGAAGTCTTCGGTATCCACCACTCCGAGAGTGGAGGGCGCAAAAGTTTGATTGGTCACGTACGCCCGCTCGATCACCGGGTTGACCGCCACGTTGAAATTTTCCTGTCCCACGAAGACCCGCTGCAGGATGTTGTTGTTTCCGCCGTCGATGATGGCGATCAGGGGACCGTTGATGACCGCAACCAAACGGTTGCGCACAAAGTCCACCGCCAGACCCAGCGGTTGTTGTCCGCCCAACGAGATCGACATCACGATCTTGTTGCTGGCGCCGTTGATCACGTCAATCTGTAGAGCATCGGCATCAGAGACATAGATCCGGTCAGTTACAGGATTCACGGCCAGCCCTTGCAGGCCGATTCCAGCGTTGCTGCTGATGGGAATGGTGGTGAGCAGCTTGTTCCTGTTTCCATCCACCACCGAGAGATCGCACAAAACCGGGAATTGAGTAAAATTACAGCCGGCCACGTAAACCCGCCGCGTGACAACGTTGATTGCCACCAGCCGGGCCCCCGGTGAGACTGGAACCATGGTCACTACTGTGTCGGTCTTGCCGTCAATCACCGCCAACGCGGCGGTACCCGCCGCAAAATCATTGACTGCGACATAGATCCGGTTATTGAATGGGTCGACGCCAATGCCGGAAGGAACCGCACTCAACGGGATATCTGCGACGACTTGCTGTGCCGGAGAGGAAAGGGCGATGGAAACGAGCAAGACAACTGCAAGAAAGGAGAAGACTTGGCGAGGCATCGTTCACCTCTTGTTTTGACGTTCGAACGTTAGAATCTCAAAGGTGAGCTGCGGGTTGCCAACAGGCTGAATTAGCAGACTCTTATCTGTCGACCCAAACCGTGATTACAGTAGGGGCGCGGAATCTTACTCTTGCCCCGATCCGCTTTCCAGCACCCTTACCTTCCAGCGATCCTCGGCGCCGGTCATGATTACGTAGTATTGAAGCTGGGCACGCTCGGAGTGGATCACCGTGTCTCCGTCGAGAATCTGGGTTTCGAGCGTGGCCGTGTCCCGCAACTCGATGGTGGCTCCCTCGGTGGAGTAGAAAACTGCGTCGACTTTGTGGCCGCGATCGATAATGCGCGTGCGCAAGCCGGCGCGCTGCTGGTCTTTGATGCGTTGGGTGAGCTTGTCTTGAGCAAAGCCGATGAAATTGTCGCTGAGCGCCGCAGGTTTGTTGTCGGCCAGGGCGAGGACGAGCGCCTGCCATGCGGCTGAGTAGTCGCGGATCACGGCTTGCTGCACGGTGTCATTTACTTCGCGCGGGGTGGCATGGTCCACATTGAGCTGGACGGTCGGCTTCGCGTCAGCGTGGGTGTGTTCCACAAGAATCAAGCCACCCGACAGCGATAGCGTCACAACGATGACAGGGGCTAAAGCCCGGCCGATTTTGGAGGTTTTGCGGCACGGCTGAAGCCGGTGCCCTGACACTTGTCTCGCCTTCACGCTCTCTTTCCGTGCAGTTTGGGGTCGTGCCCTTTGCAGAATCGCGTTCTTGAACCAGGCTAGGGAAGGCGTCATCGCGAATCTCCCACATGCAGCTCATTTCCCAGTACCACACCCGAAGCCACAGTGATAACGGCGTTGTCGGCGGACGGCAGCACGGCGCGGGCAATGCCTTTCTTAATGCGTGCGTCCACGGTGCTGCGACCGCGGCTGTCGGTCTGGGTGAAGGTGACAATCGTCCCGTCGGGGACTGGATTGCTGGTGCAGTCGCGGACGGGATCGGTCTCGACGATCACGCCGTTCTTGTTTCGTTCCACCACGTGCATGCGCAGGTTACAGGGATCGGAAGCCACCTGCTGCACCACGCGCCGCACCGAGGTATCGCCGGCGGTGGCCACGAACTGTGCCGGGCCTGCCTTGCGCGCCGACGAGCTGTTGACCCAGGCCACGCCATCGCGGCTGGCGACGGTCTCGGAGACTCCGGCGCCTGCGCCATCCATTGACAGGCTGAACTTGACCGCAGTGGGCGAGAGCACAAGGTTTTGAAATCCGTCGAAGACAACGGCGATGCCGCTGATCACGCCCGGCCGCGCCACCGGAACCCGCGAAGGCCGAGCTAGAAAGCTCAGGTTCTCCGGCGGTCCGGGCCGAACCCAGAAGGCTTGCGAACGGGAGTTACTACTGGCTCGTAAGATGGCGAGCCAACGGCCGGCACTTTGTAACTCGCCGGCTTTGATCTGGACGTCGCTGCCAAACTGTACCTGGCGCTTCAAGACCTGTCCCGGACCCACGAGATACAGTGTGCCTTCGCCCGAGCCGGTGGTTCCCACGGTCATCGCCTGGCCGGCGACGCCATTTTGCGGCAGGCGGAGCTCTTGCGCTTGACCGCTGCTCGCGGCGAGGCAGCCGATGGCAACCATCAGCGCGAGAAAGCGAAGCGTGCGCATGATTACTCCTGGCGGTTGAGGCTGTACTGGTTTACGGTAACGCGATAGCTGTGGACGCCGGCGGCGAGTTCGTCGCGCAGGTCAACGGCGAAGGGCTGTGGCGACTGGGGCAGAAGAGCGTGGTCCACGTAACCGTCAGAGACCCAGATCACCTTACCCGACGCATCATAAAAAGTCGCCAGCACGTGCGGGATGTTGACGATCTGCCCGCTCTCGTTCAGCAGTTCGCCTTTCAGCACGGTGCGCCCGCGCGCGTCCTTCTCGATGCGTTGGTGAAGGACGCCGATCACCGGATCGGCTGAGGCCGGCACCAGCATGGAATCCGGTTTCATGCGCACGGACTTCATGTCCGCCAGTTTCATTCCGGGGAAGTCGATGCGATAGGGCGAGATCTCCTTGGGCAGGAGCACGTGCGAGGTCTTGTCGAAGCTGGCCTCCTGGGCCACGTCCTGGCCATTTTTGTCTACCAGGGTCGCGCCCACGGAGACGAACGCCGGCACGGTATCTTCATTTTCGATTTCGCCCATGATGATGATTCCGCCGTCATGCTCGGTGGGATTCATGGAGAGGATGCGCACTCGCGGATTTTCCGCGTTCTGCGCGCCCCAATCGTCGCCGGGACCGCGATAGATAACGTCCCAGCGCAAATAGTTCACCGGGATGACCTGCGGCGGCACGTTGACGTCCTTTTCTCCTTTCCAGGCCACTTTCCAAGTGCCCTCGTCCTTCACGACCTTGAGGTCGCGGGTATCGTAAGAAGCCCCCACGGCGGTGGAATACTTGAGCTCCGTGCGCACCAGGGCCTCGTTTTCGCCCTCGTGCAGGACGCGCGTGCTGATTCCCTCCAACTGCGAGTAAGTGCGCAGGCTGCTGTTGCGGCCGGACAGATCGCGCTGGAAATTGGCCGGATCCACGTTGCTCGATGGCGCGACGTAGGAGTAAGCCGCCTTCCAGTTGTGAGCCTTCACGCCCTCGAACATGGATTGCACGGCGCCTTCCGGGCTGGAAGCGGGCGCAGTCGAACTTTTATGGATCGCGCCCACCGCGATCAAGGCCACAATCAGGAGCGCGAAGAAAAGAGGCAGGATGCGAGTCATGGCCGGGCCTCCTTAAGCTCAGGCTCGGGTTCGCTGACCGAGGGGAAGCGAATCGTTTCTGCCATGCGACGCTGGTCGCGCAAAAAGAGCACCAAGAACAGCGCCAGGATGCTGCTGCCGATGGGCAGCGTGCCCCACAGAATCCCTTCAAAGACAGTTGGCCGGGTGCCGAATGAGGTCGGATGCGCGGGCGGAATTCCGTCTTTCACCCACAGGCTGACGTTGCCGTGGTCGTAGATTTCCTGTTTGCGCCAGCCGGCGAAGGCCAGCATGGGCTCGTAATAGAGATCGCGGACAAAAATCCACTTCAGTCCGTATTGGTCGGCGTGCTTCAACACCTGGCGCAGAGATTCCATGCCATTGGTGCCATAGAACTTTGAGTTGGTGAGCTGGGCGGAACCGTACTGGGTCATCTCCGGCAGCAGACGCGCGGAGTTGTATTCGCCGTCCACGCTGGAAGCGTTGGCGTAAGCGCCAACCTCGGAAATCTTGCTGCCAAAGCCGAGAGTCAGGTAGCGATACTTGTCGTGCCCGTCGCGGTTGAGGAAGGAGACGACCTCGGCGGTGCTGAATCCCAGATCGTGCATGGGATGATAGACCGGCCAGGCAACAGCCATCGCCATAGTCAGCCCGGCGAGCGTGCCCAAGGCCATGACGGCTTTGTGTCCGTAGCGATCAATCAACTGCACCGCCAGGAGGCCAACGATCGGCAATGCCATCAGGTTGGCCCAGAAACTAAAACGCTCAAAGGTCAGGATTTCAAAAGCGCGTCCCAGCAACAGGCGGGGCAGCGGCGTGGTGCCGCCCATAGCAAAGATCATAGTCAGCCAGAAACCCAGGAATAACGGCCGCAAACGCGGCTCGCGCAGCCCCCTGATGAAAATGAACGGCAACGCCAGAATCAGCGCGCCCCAGGGAATGATGAAATAGTTCAGCGACCATATCGGTTCCAGAAAATAGTTGTTGCGGCTGGCATGCGGAATCGGCATCTGCTTGATGGGGTTCTGGTAGAACGCCACCCAATAGGGCCAGATCACCACAACAACTCCAACAATGGCCAACAGCGCAAACAACACCCCTCGGCCTACCACGCCGCTCGCGCTGGCGCGCTCGCGGTCCATGATCGCCGTTACCAGCACCGGCAGGGCGAAGAGCACGCTGCCGAAGATCAAAGTTACGTGGTGGGCCGCTGCGGCTGCGCAGATCAATACCAGGCCTTTGACCAGGGATCGCCATTTGCTTTCCCGCGACCACTCATAGAAATACGGCAGCGCATTCAGATAGAGCGGCGCGGCCCAGGTGGTTGAAAGCTGTCCGGCCTGATACACCAGGAAGGAGAGCGACCCGATCAGCACGCTGGCCAGCGCGGCGTAGCTGGCCGCGCGTTCGCTCACCCAGATGCGCGCGTATCGGTACACTCCAATCGGCAGCAAGAGGATGGCAATGAGCTGGACCAGCATATACGCCAGGTTCAGCCCCATCACATGCGAGAAGAGGGCGATCCACTGCTGTTCCAGCGGCGGATACGTGGTCTGGGAAAAACCGGTGAACCACTTTTCATTCCAGGGATCGAACCAATGCTGCGCGTAGTGGGCAGCAAAGAATTGGTGGAGGTGGGCGTCATAAGAGTCTTCGGGGAGCTGCATCAGCAACAGCGGACCATGCACCAGCAGCGCCAGCAGCAAGATCCAGCTCAAGGGGACCGGGCGGCTCAAAGCAGGGACCTGCCTCCCGGGAGCGAAGGATGGGGAACTCATGAACGTACCTCCGTGATTGCCTGCCGTGAAGAGCGGGATGCAAAGCCTGAGCAGCCGTGGCTTCAGGAGAAGTTCGATTCGCAAAGAGCCGCGAAGGTTTGCCTTGTGGTATCCGGATTCTTAAGCGTGACCGGACTCCTGCACAACCTTACCGGGACCGAGGAATCCTCCCGCCGAGAACTGGCATCTCCACTCAACATAAGAACAGAGCTGCTGCCGCCCGCGCATCGCGGTGCTCTTCAAGTTCTGTCAAAAAAAATCGCGGCCAGGGAGCCCGGCATGCCCGTTCCTGCCGCGGATGTCTGACAACGGTGGTCCTCGGTGCAGAAAAGCCTCTTGGGTGCGGCTCTCTTTGGTTCCCTGTTTCTGGCCGGCTTCGGCCGGGCGCAGACATTTGAGTTAGGCCAGCCATCAAAACAAGATCAGCAGAAGCCGAAAGCCGACAAGAAAGGCAACAAGCAGCCGTCTTCCGGGACGTCTTCCGCGGCGGGCGGCATGGGATGGGGCAGCAGTATCGAGGTAGGGCGCAACGCCCGCGCTGCCGAAGACGCTCTGAAGAAGGGCAACTACGCTGCCGCCATGAATTTCGCGGAACGCATGACCGTCTCCGCGCCCAACGAAGCCCGCAACTGGTTCCTGCTGGGCTATACCGCGCGCCTTGCCGGCAAATACCAGGCCTCCGTGGATGCTTACAACCGCGGCTTGGGAAAACAACCCAACTCGGTGGAAGGCCTTTCCGGATTGGCGCAAACGTTCATGCACATGGGCAAGGCCGAGGAAGCCAAGCGGCTTCTGCTGCAAGTGATCGCGGCCAATCCCCGCCGGCCGACGGATCTGGCTATGGCCGGTGAGTTGTTCATGAAGTCCGGCGACCTGGCGCGGGCCAGCGCCTTGCTCGAGCGGTCGGAAGCTCTGCAACCTTCGGTCCATGCGGAAGTGCTGTTGGCCGTCAACTACATGAAGCAAAAGCAACCGGAAAAGGCCAAGCAAATTCTCGACCGGGCCATGAAACGCGGTCCGGGCAGCACCGACGTCCTCCGCGCCGTGGCCCAGTTTCATCGCGAAGCCCATGATTACGATGAAGCCATCGCCATCCTGCAGAAGATCCCGCGCAAGAGCGCAGAAGTGGAGTCGGAGCTGGGCTACACCTACGAGTTAGCCGGCAAGAAGAAAGAGGCGGCCGATACCTATGAGAAGGCCGCGGCCATGGCGCCCCAGTCCGTAACCACCCAACTCGCCGCAGCCCAGGCTCAGCTGCGCATTGGCGAACTGGACAAGACGCGAACCTATCTGGCGCGCGCCGAGCAGCTTGATCCCAACCACTACCGCCTGCACGCCACCCGCGGCGACCTGGCAGCAGTGGAGCGTCGCGACACGGATGCGGTGCAGGAATACCTCGCGGCGCTGGCCGCCATTCCTGAGGGACCGGCGGAAGGTGTTCTTTATCCCACGCAACTCCGCCTGGACCTGATTGACGCTTATCGGAACCTCGACGACCAGGCTGCCATCCAGCAGCAACTGGCCAAAGCGCAACAGGAGCTGGCGGCCATCCAGATGGAGGGCCAACAGCGCGTGGAGTATTTGCGACTGCGCGCTGCCATTCGCGGCTTGAGCGACGATTTCCCCGGAGCCGAGACCGATCTCAAAGAAGCCATGGCCCTTGATCCCACCAATGACAAAGTGCAGCTGCAATACGGCAGCTTGCTGTGGAAGACGGGGCGCAAACAGGAAGCCGGGCAGGTGTACACGTCACTGCTGGAGCGCGATGCCAACAATCGCTACGCGCTCGAAGCTATGGGCTATCTTGCGCGCGACGCCGGAGACAACCAGGCGGCGGAGACGTTCTTCAATCGCATGGCTGAGGCCTATCCCAATGACTACGTGCCTTACGTCGCCTTAGGCGATCTTTATACTGCGGTGCGCGATTTCGCCAAGGCCGAAGACAACTATGAAAAAGCTTACAAACTGGCGCCAAGTAACAGCCAGATCATCGCCGACGGCTCCAACGCCGCCATTGACGCCCACCAGATCGACTTGGCCGGCGAATGGGTGGAACGCGCCAGCGGCGCCATGAAGAACGATCCGCGCATCATCCGTGAGACCGAGCGCTACCTGTTCCTGAAGGGCAAGTACGCTGAATCGGCGCGCCTGGGCGAGCAGGCCATCCAGAAACTGCCGCATGATCGCGATGCCGCGGTCTATCTCGGCTACGACTACTACAACCTGGGTCGCTATGACGAGGTTCTGGCCCTGGTCAGCCGTTATGAGACGGTCCTGCCCAAAGAACCTAACTTCCCGCTGCTGGCCGGGCACGTGCACCGTCAAAACGACCTGCTGCAACAGGCGATTGACGATTTCACGCGCGCCATACAAAAGGATCCGAGGATGGTGGAAGCGATGGTCAACCGCGGCTACGTCCGCAATGACATGCAGGACGCGCAAGCCGCCATCCGCGATTTTCAACCGGCCATCAAGATCAGTCCCGATAATGGCATCGCTCATCTGGGCTTGGCGTATTCCCATCTGCAATTGCACGAATCACGCGAAGCCCTGGAGGAAACCGATCGCGCGGAGCAGTTGATGGGCGAAATGGGCGCCACGCACATGGCCCGCGCCACCGCCTATCGCCAGATGCGCGTGCTGAACAAAGCCGAAAACGAGTACCGGCTGGCGCTCAAGTTCGCTCCCGACGACCTGAAGATCTATGAAGCGCTGGCGGACACGCTGTACCACGCGCACCGTTACCCCCAAGCCATCATCGAACTCAATACGGCGCTGCGGCTTTCCCTCGACGATCCGCTGATCTATGCCAACCTCGCGGCAGCCCATGCACAACTGCATCAACGGGCGGAAACCATGCAATACATCGAGGCGGCGGAGCGCGAGGCGCCCGACCAGTCGGCGATCCTGCTCGCCACCGGCGACGCCCTGATGACCCTGGGCGAGCAGGCTGCTGCCATGGAGCGCTTCACCCGCGCCCTGGATGCTCCCGACGCCCATCGTGTTGACGTGCGCTTGGAGTTCGCCAAGCTATTCGTTCGCCAGGGCAAATATGACTCGGCCAAACAGCAAGTCGCGCTGGCTTTTGCAGAGTCACGCGTTGGCGAGTCCTCGCCCATCACCACGGACAACCTGGTGGAAGCCGCCAACGTTTTCGTAGCCACGCACGACTTTGACCTGGCCGAGCGGTATTTCTCGAAGGCCAAGGACATGGGTGCTTCCGACGACACCGTGGCCATCGGGCTGGCCGACACCTACATCGCCCAGGGCAAGGAGCGGGAGGCCGCGGAGGTGCTTTCCGCGCTCGGCAATCCTCCCGACTATCAGCAGAATTACGACTACGAGATCGCCTGGGGCAACGTCTATAACCAGCGCCACGACAACGTGCACGCGGTGACGGCCTTTGCCCATGCCAACGACATTGCCGCTGCCGACGACACGGCCGAACGGGCCATGCTGCAGGTGGCCGGGGAAGAGGGGACCCAGGTCCTGCCCAGCCTCAGCATGCAAAATGGCGTGGCCACCGCCCCGATTTTTGTTGATGCCACCATCTACGAACTCGACAACAAGCTGATCGGAGCTCCAACTGCGCCGCCGCCCTACGCTTCGCAGGCCACGGGCGTGGGCAGCATCTTCCGTTACCACCATCCCGGCTGGCCTCCCATCAACGCCTTTTTCGGTCTGGAGAATTACAACGGGAGCTTCTCGCTGCCCAACGAGCCGGCGATCATTCAACGCAACACTTTTGACACGCTCTTCAACTTCGGCGTTACTCCGGTGGTGCGGATCGGCAACACCCATATCGTGCTGAACCCCGGCATTCAATTCGATATCCGGCGCGATACGGAATCTCCGGTGCAGATGAACCAGAACCTCTTCCGCACTTACTTGTACATGAACACGTCGCCGCTGTTCCGGTGGCTCACGGTGCGCGGCACCGGCATCTACGAGGCCGGTCCGTTCACCGAACAAAACCTGCACTCGCGCGAGCTGGTGGCAAACCTTGAATTCGAGGTCGGCCGGCCCTGGGGAAATACGTCCTTCATCACCGGCTATTACGTGCGCGACCTGCTATTCCGCCCGGCGATCCGGGAGTTCTTCTCGACCGCCACTTGGGGAGGACTGCAACGCAGATTTCATGACACATGGAGCGTAACCGTTCTGGCCACCTACGTGCGCTCATGGCGGGTGCAGGACAACGAGTTTGCTATCGCGCAGATTCTGGTTCCGGGAGCCCGCTTTCAGTACAAATTCAGCAATCGCTGGACACTCGACGCGGCTTTCTATTACACGCACGGAGAAGGCTTCAACATCTACAACAACGTGCAAACCGGATTCTTCATCTCCTATATGAAGCCGTTGCGCCGCCGCTACAACGACGGCACCGGAGAGATCGCGGTTGACTATCCTCTCAGTCTCTCTTTCGGCTTGCAGCAACAGTCGTTTTACAACTTTCCCGGCAGCGCAGGAACGTATAACTTGCGGCCGGTAGTCAAGGTTTCGTTCTTTTAGGTGTCCCGGGCCCATGAAGATATGTCTTGTCAGCTCCTTTCCTCCCAGTAAAGTCGTACTCAACGAGTACGGCTATCATGTGGCCAAAGAGCTGCAAACCGACCCGCTGATCAGCCTAACCATACTGGCAGACAAACTAACTTCGGACGAACCGGAGATGGAAGAATTCAACGTGGAGCGTTGCTGGGCAGTAAACCGTCTCAGCAATCACCGGCGACTGCTCCATTCGCTGCGCGACATTCGCCCCGACGTAGTCTGGTTCAATCTCGTCTTCTCCAGTTTCGGCAATCGTGACCATCCGCTCGCCGCCTTCTCAGGGCTGACCCTGCCGGCGGTCACGCGCCTGGCCGGCTACTACACGCACGTCACTCTGCATCACCTGATGGACCACATTGACCTCAATGACTCAGGTGTGCGCAACAAGACCCTCTTCCGGATCGGCGGACACCTGGCCACCCGCATGATCCTGACCGCTAATTCCGTTTCGGTTTTGCTGCCGGCCTACCGGCGCACGCTGATCGATAAGTACCGCGGCGAAAACATCCATTTCCGGTCGCATGGAATTCTTTCCGCCCGGCCTGAGTATCCTGATTTCTCGCGGCGCGGAAATCCCGAACACCGTCTCCTGGCCTTCGGCAAGTGGGGGACTTACAAGCGATGCGAATTGCTGATTGAGACTTTCGAGGAAGAGATTGCTCCGCGCATGCCCAATGTCCGGCTCATCATTGCCGGCTCCAATAACCCGAACTCCGACGGGTACATCGAGTCAGTGCGGGAAAAGACGCACAGTCCCAGAATTGAGTTTACGGGATACGTCCCCGAGGAAGACATTCCGGAAACGTTTGGCACCGCGTCGCTTTTGGTTCTTCCGTACACCTCGGCCGCAGGGTCGAGCGGCGTGGCCCATTTGGCGGCGCAGCATGGAGTGCCCATCGTTTCTGCCGACGTGCCCGATTTTCGCGAAATGTGTGAAAACGAAGGCTTGGCCATCAAGTTCTACCCGGTGGGCAGCAAGAAGGAGCTGGCACGGCAGGTGATCGACTTGTTGCACTCCGAGGAAGAACTGCATGCCATGGCGGAACAGAATTTTTCCGCTGCCCTGCGCATGACCATGCCCCAGGTCATCCGCCAGTACGTGCGCTCGTTTGACCGTCACCAAAAGGCCCGGGCCCTGGAAGCCGTCTCGCGTTTCCGCCGCATACCGGAATGGGTCCCCTCTCGCTCTACGATCTTTCGCGCGTCAGCCCCGCGCTGGGGAAGCTGGTTGTGATGATCGTATAGGAGCGGCGCGGGATTCATCCCTGACTGACTGGTTCTCCCCCCGCGGACATCGCTACCTCTTGCGCTGCCCGGAAACCGGTGGCCATGGCCCCGTGAACGGTCCCGTTGTGCCCTCCAAAATTTGTGGCCTCACCCGCAAAGAACAAAGTTTGAGCTACAGGCGCGGCCAGCGTCCGTGCAGCATCGGCGCCGCCGGCCACGGCATAGCTGTAAGCGCCGCGTGAGAAAGGGTCGGCTTGCCAGTCGTGGACGAAGGCCGTTTCCATGACTTGCGCAAGCTCTTGCCGGCTGATCTCCAGGATTCGCTTCAACGATTCGAGCGCACGCTCCACCATCCCGGCTTTGCTGTGGAGCGCGACCGCGGTTGCGTGCCTTCCCGCCGCCCAGCCGGTAAGAATGGGATAAGGCAGAGGATTGCTCGTCCACCAAGTGGGGAAATCTGGATCGTCGGTAAACAGGAAGCTTGCATCCCGCAGATCTGTGCGAGTCTCCCAGAATTTTTTGCGGAAGCACAAGCTCACGCGGATGACCGGCCCCGTTTCCAGCAGATTCACGGCGGCTTCTTTCTCCTCAAGCCTGGGAAGAAAGCGAATGCTGCCGGATTTGAGAACGCTGAGGGGAATGGCAATGACCGCTCGAGCCGCGCGAAACTCGGTTGTCCCTGCTCTGACGCTGATCTGCCCGCTGTCCCAAAGTACTTCGGTTGCCGCAGCTTGCAAATGGATGCTGCAACGGCTGCGGTCGATTCGGCCGGCCAAGGCGCGTACCAGGCTCTGGTATCCGTCGACGAGGCGAAACGATCTTTCGCCATCGATTGCTTCCTCGGCTTTTGTTGTACGAATCAGCCAGTGCACGCTCACTTTTTCCGGGTCGGCAGCGTGAAACCCTTCCACGAAGCCGAGCGCGTGGAGCTTGGCATCCTCGCTCGCCTGGGCGCCCTCAATGTATTTCTGAAAGGACTGATCAGGCTCGTGCGAGGGCATACTCTCAAGGAGCCGGTTGACCTCGGTCCACAGATCGCCGCTTTGGCTCCATCGGCCCCGGTTCTTGCTGATCAGCTCGCCTTCCACGGCTGCGATGCGCAAGCCCGCCTCGGCAGCCAACCGAAAAATCTCCGCCGGGCGACCATGGACAAATTCTGCCCCGAGCTCTACGGGATAGGCGTCACACTGTTGGGTGTGAATGCGGCCGCCCAGGCGGTTGCTCGCTTCGAGCAGTGTGACGTGCAAACCGGCAGCGGAAAGGTCGCGCGCCGCCTGCAGGCCGGCTATGCCGGCGCCGAGAATGAGTACGTCCGTCGCGCGGGTCACAGGCGGACGGCCGGAACGCTGGAGTGCACGAAGGCGACTGCTTCTTCCAGCAACTCCTGCACCAATTCAGGCGAAGAGGCCTCCGAATAGATACGCATCAAAGGCTCGGTGCCGGATGAACGCAGCAGCAGCCAGGCTTCCGCTCCCCGATCGCAGATGGGAGTGTCCAGGAAGAACTTGATGCCGTCCAGGTTCTCCTTGCGAAGAATCCTGTTGCTTCCCAGCGCGTTGGTTTGGCTGTCCGCGGCCCGTCCGATGGCAGCCTCCTTCACGTCATTGGGGACGGTGAGATCGCGGCGCGCGTAATAGTGCGGGCCGTACTTGGTTTGCAGCGCCGCCACCAACTGGCCCAGGCTCTTGCCTTCATCAGCCATCACGTTGGCCAGCAACAGCGAGTTGAGAAGGCCGTCTCGCTCGGGCAGATGGCGCTGAATTCCGATGCCGCCCGATTCCTCTCCGCCCACCAGGATCTGCCGGGCTTCATCCATCATCAGATCACAGATGAACTTGAAGCCGATGCCGCACTCGATTAGGTTGCGCCCATGCCTGGCTGCGATGCGGTCCAGCATACGCGTGGTGTTGAAGGCGCGGACTACGTCGCCGGGCCAGTCTTTGCGCGTCAGCAACCACTCGAGCAGGACGGAGTAAATCTTGTGTGAATCCACAAAGCTGCCGTCTTCGGCGGCGGCGCCGATGCGGTCGGCGTCGCCGTCGGTGACGAAGCCGGCGTGGCACTTTTCCCTGACCACGGTGTCTTGGAGCATGCGCACGTGCGGCTCGATGGGCTCCGGGTTAATCCCCGGAAACAGCGGGTTGACCTCGCTTCTGATCTGCACGTACTGAATGCCTCGCCCCTTGAAGATGTTGGCGAGCACGTTGCGCCCGGCGCCGTACATGCAGTCAATGGCGAACTTGAACCCGGCCTTGGCGATCTTGTCCAAATCAGCAAAGCGAGAGATGGCCTCCACGTAAGCCGGGAGGAGGTCCGCCTCTTCGATCTTTGCGGGTGAACCTTTGGGCATGGCGCCGGCCCGCACCTCGGCTTCAATCTGGGCGATGATCCCCGGCGTGGCCGATCCTCCGTACGTGGCCTTGAATTTCACTCCGTTCCAGTTCCAGGGATTGTGGCTGGAGGTAATCATTACTCCGCCGGCCGTGCCCAGGTTCTTGACCGCGTAGGAGAGCGCCGGCGTGGGAGTGTAATCGTTGGCCAGCTTGACGGGAATACCGGCGCGCGCAATCACCTCCGCTGATGCCTCGGCGAACCGCCGCGAGCCAAAACGCGTGTCGTAGCCGATGACTACGCCGCGTTTAGGGTCCTCTTTCTTCAGGACGTAAGACGCAATGGCGCCGGCAACGCGGCGCACGTTCTCAAACGTGTAGTCTTCGGCGATCACACCGCGCCAGCCGTCGGTGCCAAATTTGATGTCAGCCGCCACGGTTCTCACACCAGCTCGGTCATCTTCTTGTCGGTCAGGTATTTTACGATCTTGCCCACGTCCTGCGAATGTTCCCGGGTGGTGACCAGAATGGCGTCTTCGGTTTCCACGACGATCAAGTTCTGCACGCCCACCGCAGCGATGAACTTCTTGGGAGCGTAAATGTAATTTCCGGCAGCGTTGATGGCGCAAAAGTCTTTGCCGTCGACCACGTTACGGCCGTCGTTCGTCTGTTGTATCGCCTGGTGGTCGTAGAGCGCGGCCCACGATCCCAGGTCGTTCCAGCCGAAGTCAGCGCGCAGGCAAAGAAGGTTGGAGGAATGCTGGCCCTTGGCGGAGCGCGGCTCCAGTACGGCATAGTCAATACTGATGTTCTCGCACTTAGGATAGAGCCGGGCAAAGGTCTTGTCGAAGTCGCGGGCGCCCCAGGCATCGGCGATCTCTTCCAGATAAGGCGCGCTCTCGGAAAAATGTTCACGCAAAGCCGCGCAAAGAGTACGCGTGCTCCATACGAACATGCCGCTGTTCCAATAGTAGTTGCGGGCGGCAACGAATTCCTCGGCTCGCTGCTGGCTGGGTTTTTCGGTGAAGCGCGTCACGCGGAATACTCCGGGGCGAAGCCTGTCACCGGCTTCGATGTATCCGTAGCCGGTTTCGGCGCGCGTGGGCTCAATTCCCATCACCACGATGTTTCCGCCTTTCCCCGCGATATCGACTGCCCGGCGCAGTACCTTGTGAAACTTCTTCTCGTCGCTGATCACGTGGTCGGCGGGAAACATCCCGATGACCGATTGCGGATCCAGCTTCTCCAGTAGAAACCCAGCCAGCCCGATCGCCGGCGCCGTGTTGCGCGGCTCCGGCTCCACCACCACTTGCTTGCGGGGAATGCGGGGGAGCTGCCGCCGTATTTCCTGGCTCACGAATTCGTTGGTTACGATCCAGAAGGCTTGTTCCGCGCTCAACGGCAGCAGCCGCTCCACGGTTTTCTGGATCATGGTTTGCTCTCCGTCCAGGGCCAGCACTTGCTTGGCCAGCCGGCGGCGGCTACGCGGCCAGAAGCGCGTACCGCTGCCGCCCGCGAGAATCACCGGATAGAAATGATGTTTACTCAACCGTAAACTCCTGCATTACTTTCACAATCTTCGCGAGAAATATGCTTCGCCCTTCGAACCATCAAAATACCTTACTTTGCTTTTCCCATCGCGTTCTCGAACAGGACTGTTGCCGAATGTGGCGCCTTCTCTACGGGTACCGACGAGCATAAGAGCTCCGCTTCCCATTGCGGCTTTAGGATAAACCCATCAACCGTCGCTGGGATAACCATAGCTTCGCCGGCGGAGAACATCACCGGCTGGACGGCCTCGCTTTCTACCACGGCGCAGCCGCCGGTCATCGCCAGGCACCATACGCTGCGCGGGGCATGGCGTGGCCGCTGGAAGGTCCAAGCCTCAGTCAGCAGGAATTTATCCACAATAAACCATGGCGATGCGATCAGGTTCACTTGCGTCTTGCCCTGCGCAGCCTCCGTACGGCCGGCTTCCACTTTACCGGCCTGAGTGTGCTCCCTCACGGCGCGCAGGCCAGCTTCTATATGCAGCTCGCGCGGACGTCCGTAATCATAGAGGCGGTAGGTGGTGTCTGAATTCTGCTGGGTTTCTACGATCACCGAGCCCGGGCCGATGGTGTGGATGGTTCCCGCCTCCACGTAATACATTTCGCCGGCCCGAACCTCCAGCCAATTGAGCAGCTCCTCCATGCGCGTTTCACGGATAGCGCGTTCGATCTCCGCCTTGTTGACTCCCGGTTTCAAGCCCAGCGCAATGTGCGCGCCGGGCTCCGCGCGCAGCACATACCAGCACTCTGTCTTTCCACAGGTCTCGCCCGACTGCGCGGCCGCCGCGTCGTCGGGGTGCACCTGGACGGAAAGCTTTTCTTTAGGGAAGAGAAATTTGATCAGCAACGGGAACCGCGATTGCCGCGGCGCCGCCTCGCCCAACAGCTGCGGGCCGAACTCGCGGCTCAGTTCGCCCAAAGTGCGTCCGGCCAGCGGACCGTTGGCTACACAGCACTCATCGCCGGTGAGCCAGGCTTCGCCCACAGGACTGCCGCTGATTGCCTGCGAGTAGAGCGGCGACAGATCACGGCTGCCCCATACGCGCTCGTGAAATTGAGGACGCAAGAGCAGTGGATATAAATCAAGCATGTAGGCCCGTGCGGAGGTGGCAGCTTCTTTTGTGTACTCGAAAATTTTAGACTCGAAAAACTGGGCAGGCGTTGTCCTGTGCTGCCTCGTAAACCATCATTAGATTCCGCTCACCCTGGAAAGCCTGTAGATCTAGAGCTTTGCAAACCAAGCCTGCATCCGCTCCAAACCGCGTTCGATCTCCTTCGATGAAGTCGCGTAAGACAAGCGGATGTGTTCGCGCGTCCCGAAGGCCTCGCCGGGAACTGTAACCACGTGCGCTTCATGCAGCAGCCGTTTAGCCACTTCCGCCGCGGAGTTGACGCCGTTTTTTCCGAAATAGGCGGAAACATTCGGATAAACGTAGAACGCGCCTTCCGGTCTTACGCAGGTGATCGCGGGAATCCTGGAAAGCGTCTGCAGGGTTTGATCGCGCAGGCGGATGTACTCGGCTTTCATCTCGGCGACGCACTGTTGCGGCCCGGTCAGCGCCGCCACACCCGCCTTCTGGACCATGTGCGCGGTGCTGGAAGTGCTCTGGCTTTGCAGCTTGCCCATGGCGCCTACGATCGGCGCGGGACCAAGGGCATAACCCAGGCGCCAACCGGTCATGGCGTAGGTCTTGGAAAGCGAGCCTACGATCACCACATGCTCGCGCGCCTCGAGGACAGAGCCGGCGGAAAAGTTGTGTCCGGTAAAGTTCAAATAGACGTAGCACTCGTCGGCAATCACGTAAATGCCGCGCTTGTGCGCCAGCCGCAGGATCTCGGTAAAGTCCTCCGGAGCCATCACCGCGCCGCTGGGATTATTCGGACTGTTCAAGATGATGGCGCGGGTGCGCGGCGTGATCTTCCGCTCGATCATGTCCGCGGTCAGACGGAAACCGTCGTCTTCGCCGGTCTCGGCGTACACGCATTTACCGCCGGCGTATTCGATGATGTCCTTGAACGAAACCCAATATGGGACAGGAAGAATCACTTCATCCCCGTGGTCCACCAGCACCTGGATGGCGTTGAACAAGGCGAGCTTCCCGCCGGTGGAAGCGATGGCTTCTTCCGGCTTATAAGCCGAGCCGAAGTCGGCGGCGTGCCGCTTGACGACGGCCGCGCGCAGCTCGGGAATGCCCGGCACCGCGGTGTACCGCGTGCAGTTCTGCTGAATGGCGGCGATGGCCGCATCTTTTATATGTTGCGGCGTGGAAAAATGCGGCTCGCCGGCGCCGAACTCCACCAGATCGGCTCCAGCGGCTTTCAGTTTGCCGGCTTCGGCCACCACGGCCATGGTGGCCGAGACTTCGATACGGTTCACTCGATCGCTAAACTGCTTGACTGCAGGTAGGGTCGCCATTTTCATCCTCATTCAAATGCTTGCTGCTGCGCCACCACGAAACTTTTCGCGCATCCGCTGTTCCACCATCTCCGGAACCAGGCCGCGCACCGAACCGCCCAACCGGAAGACCTCTTTCACCAGCCGGGAACTCAGGTAGGAGTAAGCTTCCGCGGGCATCATGAAGACCGTCTCCAGGTGCGGCTGCAGCTTGCGATTCATCAGGGCCATCTGCAACTCATATTCGTAGTCGCTGATGGCACGGATGCCCCGCAGTACCGCCTTCGCTTTCTGCTGCATGGCATAGTCCACCAGCAGTCCTTCAAACGTGTCTACGCGCACGTTGTCGTAGGGGCTCACCATCTGTTCCAGCATCTCGCGCCGTTCGGCCAGAGTGAACAGCGGGTCTTTCTCCGCGTTACGGAGAATGCCCACGATCAACTCGTCAAATATCTTGCTCCCCCGCTCGATCAGGTCAAGATGGCCGTTGGTGAGCGGGTCAAACGAGCCCGGATAAATGGCGCGTACCAAGTTCAAAGTGTGGTTCCTGGTTCGGGCACCGGCTGAAACCTGATTTTATTCTGGATTGGCGCGTGCGGCAAATGCGGAATTTCCGCTGCCGCGCTGGGGGTCAGGCGGAACGGGCGGAGGGCGCCGATCGTTCACGGGGCTTGCGGCGATTGCCGGCAACCACCTTGAGCCTGCTTTTAGCAGAAGGCCGGCGCAGGCCGGCTTCCTGAGCTGGTTCCCACAGGCGAAACCCTCCCAGGAATGCAAAGGCATTGTGGCCGGCCCGGGAGCCCGGAGGAAGAGTTCTCAGCTTCTTCACATTGCCTCCACCGATCACGACATCATCGGGTTGAAAGGCCGCGATAATGCGCCCCACGCCGTCGGCCACCTGCTTCTGCCATTTTTTCTTGCCGAAGCGTTTGAGTCCGCCGGCGCCAAGATGAGTCTCGTAGGTCCCATTCTTGTAAGGAACCTGGCCGAGTTCGAGCGGCACAACCACTTGCTCCTCGATGATCGCGGAACCCAGGCCCGTGCCCAATCCAATAAAGAGCATCAGCCCGCCCTTGTAGCTTCCCAAGGCTTGCATGGCGGCATCATTCATGATTTTCACTGGACGCTTGAATGCGCCGGCAAAGTTGAAGCCCATCCATCCCTTGGCGAGGTTGCGCGGTTCAGTCGTGGGCCGGCCGTGGTGCACCCGCCCGGGGTAGCCGATGGAAACCACGTCGTATTCCCAGTCCGCCGCCAGCTTCTTGACCTGAGACACCATGCGGGCGGGCGTCAGCGTCCGCCCGGAGGGAAATTTTCGCGGGTCAGCTTGCCCGCTGACAAGAATTTTGACGTTGGTTCCTCCAACGTCAATGGCCAGCACATTCATTCGGTTCGCCTTCAAAGAAAAGAAAAGCCGGCTTTCACCAGTCGCGGTGATTTGATGGTCTTGCACCGGACCGCCTGCGGGTAGCCGAAAAATTGCCGGATCATCCACAGAAAAGATACTCAGAAAGCCCGGAAACGGCGGTCATTTTGAGCGAGGAGACAAACTGAAGCGAACGGGCCACGGGTTTGTGCAATCCCGTTTTTGCTTCTTTACATCTCAGAAAGCAGTCGCGTATGGTACCCCTAGACTTGTTTCATCGACTGTCCGGACAAGACGGGGTGGAGCAGGGCTTGGGCGGGGTGGAGCAGGTCTTTAGACCTGCGTTATAGCACTGCAACCCAAGGCCTTTAGGCCCTGAGGTTTCCGGTCCGCACTTCTGAAGATGGACTAGACAAAGGAACGCCATTTTTGACTAAGATTACGCCACCGGGTCCCGCGTACGTTGCCGCGCTGCCGCGAACTCGCCAGGACGCGCGTTTGTCCCAGGGTTCGCGCCGGCGCACGAGTAATGATGAGCGCCTTCTGTTTGCCAGGAATTTTCTGCGCCACCCGCAGATGCTGGGCTCGCTGATTCCCAGTTCGCGGTACCTCGCCGGTCGCCTGCTCAACCAGGTGGATTGGGAACGCGCCCGCACCATCGTGGAATACGGCCCCGGTGTAGGGACCATCACCTGGCGCATCCTGGCGCGGATGCATCCTCATGCCCGCCTGGTCGTCTTCGAGATGAACAAGGATTTTGTCGCGTACCTGCGGCGAAGTTTTGCCGACCCTCGACTGCATGTGGTTTCTGGTTCGGCGGAGACGGTGCGCAAGGAACTCGCCCGACTGAAGCTGGCCGGCGCCGACTACATCATCTCCGGCATTCCTTACACCACCATGCCTCCCAGCCTGCGCGAATCTATCATGCGTGAGTCGCGTGCCGCGCTCAATCCCGGCGGCGCGGTGCTGGTCTATCAGTTCACACGCTCCGTCTTGCCTCACTTGCGGTCCCATTTCCGCCAGGTCCGCCAGGACTTCGAGCCCCGTAACATCCTGCCGGCGCGATTGTTTTACTGTACGCAAGAGATGGTGTAGGCGAGCTTCTGCCAAAATAGATTTCCACATAGTTTTTGGTTGACAACCGCAACGGCGGTTCTCTATAAAATCCTCCAGCTAGTATCTCGCGGGAATACCAGTTTCCCGTGGTACGTCAAAACCTATACCACTGCGCCTTCATGGTAGCGGCGGTATAGCCAGAAGCAGGTTGTGTCCTCCAAGGAGTTGGTTCCATAGCATCGCGGCTTCACTAGCAGCCGACGTTCAAAATCGCTCGCTCCTGCAAGAGCTCGACGGCCGAGTGCACGAGCTCGATTCGAGCCTGTCATGGGAGGTCGGACCGGGGGCATATGAGTCTTGGCAACTAGTCGTCTCTCCTAACTTGGACCCTGATTTACGGCCAAAGGCACAAGAAATCATCTCCCAAGCTCCGGTGATTCAGGGATGGGAATTTCACTCTGCGAGAAGGCCGAAGGACTGGGATTATAAGCTATTGATGGAAAGGTCTGATGGACGGGAACCGATACAGTTAGATGCATCGCGATGGGAATTCGTTCTCTTGCGATATCCAGATGGCAGCCACGAGATACTGCTGCAGGGTGACGATCTTTCGCCTCTGGATGACGATGAGCGGTGGCAGGCAGCGGCAATAACCTTGGAGAGTATCCTTGGGGAAGACCTGCTTCTGGACAAGGTCAAGGAGTTCGAGCTGGTGGGCGAGCTGGAACCACGCTTTGCGGAGAAGCGGAAGCCCATCCAACGCCTTCGTGAGACAGTTCTGGCGGCCTAAAAGATCGCGCTGAGGGACAAAAGGGACAAAAGGGGACATCCATGATAGGTAAGTGTCAAGGGAAAACGGAGATTTCCCTGGACTTTGCGGGAAAGGTCCCCCAAGCAGGGACCGGTTTCTGATGGTGGGTGCGAACTGCCGTCGATCTGGAAAAGTCAAAAAACCGACTTTCCCGCCTCGCTTGGAAATCCCGCAAACGGCGCGCGATTCCCACTTTCCCACAACCACGACTACGGCTGCTGGCTATTAAACAAAAACCAAAACCGGACATTTCACTTGCTACAAAAAGCGGACATTTTAACTTGCTACGGACAGGATAGCGTCGCCTATCGAGGACCGCCGTGCAAGGGCCCCGGGGTGCGGGCAGTGATTCGTTCACGAAGTCAGCGTCACGTCACCTGGACGGGAAACGCCTCCCGGCCGAAGTGACGTCTATGTAGATCCGGAAATTCATTCAATATTTATCTGAATGTACACTTCGTCTACGAATAATAAGGCAACATTCGGTCAATTCCGACTCGGAAGGATCATGCCAGCCCGAGGACAGGGGCGGTAATGGGTGATCGAACTGCTCTTTCGCTGAGCGGCGATGGATCCAACTACCGGGCGGCATGGAATGGAAAAGCAAATGATCAAGAATCTCTGTTTATCCATCGCTCTCCTTACGAACTTCGCCTTTGCCTCCGACACCATCGTCATCAACGCCAGGGTGATCACCATCGATCCGAATCACCCCACGGCGGAAGCCTTCGCGATCGACAATGGACGGTTCTCCGCTGTTGGATCGAATGCCGAGATCCTAAGACTCAAGACGTCGGCGACAAAAGTGATCGACCTCAAGGGCATGACCGTTACCCCTGGGTTCAACGATGCCCACCTCCATCCGCAAGCGATCTTCGATGAGGGTTCGCCCTACTACCGGCCTTGGCTGGGCGGTGACCGCGTAACCACCATCGATGAACTGGTTGCCGCCCTAAAGCGCAAGGCCGCCATCACGCCGCCTGGTAAGCCCATAAGCGGTTACGGTTACAACGACGTGCTCTTGGGCCGTCACCCAAATCGTCACGACCTGGACAAAGTATCCACCACGCAGCCAGTCGTCATTACTCACGGCTCAGGCCACCTCACGGTAGTGAATAGCTACGTGCTTGAAGCCGCCGGGATTACCAAGGAGACACCCGACCCTCCGGGCGGCGCTTTCGACCGCGATCCCGACGGAACTCCGAACGGAGTGGTCCGCGAATCCGCGCGTCGGCTCATTAGCAAAGCCACT
>DATDGY010000014.1:0-7535 GCA_036521855.1 Candidatus Angelobacter sp. | reverse complement strand
CTTGTGAGGACGTGAGCTGCCGCGAGTAAGTCAGCAATTCGCGTTTTTGTAACGTTTTGTCAGCCGGGTCATCGAATGAAGTGAAGTAAGAAGCGTCAACTGGCAGCTTCAACATCCCCGTAGGTCGGGCGCGAACCCGCCCCAACAACCGCAAAAGCGGCGCTTGTTGGGGACCCCGGAGCAAGCGTGTGTGGATCTACTGGAGCCGCGAGTCAGCTTTCAACATCCCCGTTCCGGGTCGCCTCTTCCGATTCAACGGAACCGCGTCGCCGGAACTGAAGGCAGTGACAAAAGGATGGCTACAGCACCGATTACAGAAGCGGCGTCATGCTCGCTTGAAAACTATCTTGTACTACCCGATCATTCGATGGACGAGCGCATTGCTGCGGCCAGGGAAGCCCTGGGCAGCGAGTGCGTGATCCTCGGACATCACTATCAGCGCGACGAAGTCGTGCGTTATGCCGATTATCGTGGCGACTCCTACCGGCTCTCGCAAATGGCGGCGCGGGCCAAAGGCAGCTACATCGTTTTCTGCGGCGTTCACTTCATGGCGGAAAGCGCCGACATCCTGGCGCGTCCCGGGCAGGCCGTGGTGTTGCCCGATCTTAACGCCGGCTGTTCCATGGCCGACATGGCCGAAATTGGCCAGGTCGAGGATGCCTGGGAGCAGTTCGTGCGACTCGGGTTGACCGACGACGATGGCAACGGCATCACACCCATCACGTACATGAATTCGACGGCGGCCATCAAGGCCTTCTGCGGCGAGCGCGGCGGGCTGGTATGCACCTCGTCCAACGCGCCTGCGGCCTTCAAGTGGGCCTTCGCGCGCAACGAAAAGATCCTCTTTCTCCCCGACCAGCATCTCGGCCGCAACACCGCCTTCCGCATGAACATTCCTCTCGAGCAATGCGTAGTCTGGGACCCGTTCCTGCCGGGCGGAGGCACGACGCTGGAGAAGCTGCGCCAGGCGCGCGTGATCCTGTGGAAAGGACACTGCTCCGTACATCAGCGCTTCCTGCCCGAGCACGTGGATAAAGTCCGGACCAAGTATCCCGGCATCCGCGTGATCGTCCATCCCGAATGCCGCTGGGAGGTCTGCCAGAAGGCTGAAGGCATCGGTTCCACCGAAGGCCTGATCAAGATGATCAGGGAAGCTCCGCGAGGAACCAAATTCGCCGTGGGAACTGAAATCCACCTGGTGAACCGCATGGGCAAGGAGTTCGCCCAGGAAGACAAGATGGTCATCACCCTCGACGACTCGGGCTGCCTGTGCACCACCATGTTCCGCATCTCGCCGCAGCATCTCTGCTGGGCTCTCGAAAACCTGGGGGAAGGCAACGTGGTCAACCGCATCCAGGTTCCGGAAGATGTGAAGTACTGGGCGCGCGTCGCGTTGGACAGGATGCTCGAGGTGCATTGAGTGTTTTTGTCCGGACGCTTCCCTTCCGAAGTCCCGAACGCCGCAGGCGGAGGGATCCCTATAGGCCAGATGACGCCAGGATGGATGCAGGAACCCTCCTTAGTTTGGCAAACACGTCCTTTCCGGCTATAGGGATTCCTCCCCTTCGGCAAGCTCAGGGTCGGAACTTCGGAAAGATCGTCTTCGGGAGCGTCTCATATTGCGGTGTCGGCCCCGCTTGGGGCGCGAAGACTCTAGGGCAAAAAGTAATCTTCTCTCCTGCGTGGTTCTATGTTAAGAATGAGGTGTTCGCATCAAACTCAATGCCCAAAATGAAAACCTTCACCCTGGAACAGGCCCACAAGTTGCTTCCCGTGCTCAAGTCGCTGCTCAAGCAGTCCATGGCGGGCAAGCAGATCATCGACCAGGCGGAAAAAGAGCATCAGGACCTGAAGCACCGCATTCTGCTGAGCGGAGGCCTGTCGGTAGACGTGGCCGCGGTGGCCCGCCGCCGCGCCGAACGCGACACGGCCCTGCAGGAAACCAAGGACGCCATCGCTGAGATCAACTCCATTGGCGTGCAAGTGAAGGATCTGGACATCGGACTACTCGATTTTCCCTGCGCCCTGGAGGACGAGATCGTGCTCCTCTGCTGGCGATACGGTGAAGACGAAATCCGCTTCTGGCATAGCCAGGAAGAAGGCTTCAAGGGCCGTAAACCCATCGACCAACGCATCCTCCGCGGCAAGAAGCGGGAAAAACCGAACTGATGTCGGTTAACTGATCTCGGTGGAAGAGCGGCCCTTTAGGGCCGCGTGGCGGACATCTTAAGAATCGTGGGCTTCAGCCCCTGACACTCTCCGAAAGAAACTCGCTCTTGTTTCTGCTCCTGTTCGTGCTCGCAGTGCTTTCTGTTGGTTGGTTCTTCCTCTCCCGCCGCAAGCCGGTCGAACCTGTTGTCGTTGACCATCCGCGCCTCGTGCCGGGCGTGATTGTCCACGATGTCACGTTCTACAGCCAGGCCCTGAGTCGCGACATGCGGTATCGCGTGTTCCTGCCTCAAGATGCCGCCGGCCGCAAGTTACCGGTCGTTTATCTGCTGCATGGAGGTGGCGGTAGTTTTCACGATTGGTCCAATTACTCAGACGTCGCCAACTACGCCGCGGAAGGGATGCTGCTGGTGATGCCGCAAGGAGACTATTCGTATTACACCAACGCCGCGGGGCGGCTGCAGGATCGCTACGAAGATTACATCGTGAACGATTTGACGGCCGACGTTGAGAGCCGTTTTCCCGCGCGCGTGGACCGGGGCGGTCGCGCCATTGCCGGAGTCTCCATGGGAGGATTCGGCGTCGTCAAACTGGCGCTGGATCATCCGCAGAAGTATGCGTTTGCGGGAGCTCTGAGCGCGGCCATCGACGTTCCCCGCCGCCGCTTTACCTGGAGACGCCTCAGCCAGTCGCGGAGTTACGAAGAGATCTTCGGTCCGGACGGCAGCGATTCCCGCCGCGCCAGCGATCCGTTTCGCCTGGTCGCGAACATTGATCCGAAGACGGTTCCTTACATCTATCTCACCTGCGGCCGGCAGGAGGGACTACTCGCCCCCAATCGCGAGTTCGCCGCGCTCCTGGAACGATACAAAATCGCCCACGAGTTCCACGATGTTCCCGGCGGACACGATTGGAACCAGTGGAACGCGCAACTGCCTGGGCTGTTCGAGGCCCTGCGCCGGCACCTGGAACTGCCGGACCGCGACGGCCGAACCCGGCATGGCGATTGAATCGCCGCGACACGTTGTGGCGCTCCGCTCAGGCCAGTTGTGCTTGATCCAGCAGCTGGCCGGTATAGCTGTAGGTGTCGAGGTGGACCTGAGATCCGCGCACTTGAATATGGCAGTAGGACCAGGTGTGGGCGACAAATTTTTTCACGGCATCGCGCCAGGGAACGCTGAAATCACGGGGATAAAACGGCGCTCCGGCTGCACCCTGGACGACCTGCCAGGTGGGCTTGGTGAATGCGGGATGGGTGGCGCCGCCGTTGTGGACCGGCGTCTCCCCGTCGATCAGCGTGCGGCTGTAGTTGTGTTCGTGTCCGGAAAAGACGGCGGTCACGCCGGCTCGATTGGCTGCTGCCCAGAAACGGTCGCGCGCCGCCACACCATCGGGCTGGCCGCCGCCCCACAGCGAGTCCGTCACGTGGCCCCCGTTGGGAAACGCGGGCTCGTGCACAAAGACAAAGATGTGCCGGGGGCCGCCCTGTCTTGCCTGGTCCAGATCTTTCTCGAACCACTCGAGTTGCCCGGGGAGCAGCCGCCCGAACGGATTGCCGGGCTGCACGTCAGGATGGCTGGAGTACCAGTAGTCGGAGTTGAGCTGGACAAAGTGGCATCCGGCGTAATCAAAGCTGTATACCGTGCCCTTATACGGGGGAAGGCCGGGTTTCTCCGGTTCCGGACCGTTCAGCGGATGCACGAACTCGGAGACGAACACGGCTTCCGCGCTCTGCTCTCCGTGCTTATCGGCTTGCGTGCCGTCGTCGAACACATCCAGCAGGGATTCATGGTTGCCCATGCCGGTATAGATAGGTACCTGGCGCCAAAGCGGTCCGTAGAGCCGCTTCCACGACCGAAGCTGAGCGCGGAAGTCGTCTTCACGCGTAGTGTAGCCGCTGATCAGGTCTCCGGTGAAGATGAAGAAATGGGGTTCGTGCCGGGCCATCTGCGCCGCCAGGGCGCGAGCTGAAGTGCCGTTGATGCCCTCGAGAGCGGTGTCGCCGCCCCCCAGGCCGCCGGTGCGTCCGTCGCAAGTGAAGACAAAGGAGAATTCGGGTTCGCTGGGGGCGGTTCTCAGACGCCCGGAACGGGAGCGGATTTCACTATCCGCAGTCCGGCTCACCACCTGGTAAGCGTACGATTGGCCGGCCTGGAGACCGGTGACGCGCACAACGTGGCGATGGGCCGATTTGGCATCGCTGGGAATCACGCGATCGTCCGCCAGCCGGACCTCGCCGCTCGAGGGCTGGTCGGTGACCCACCAGACGGTGGCCGACTCCTTGTCAATCAGGGTGAGGAACGGACCTTCCACCAAATTCAGGCCGAGACGAAACTTATCGTTCTCGACCTGAAAGTGAAAATGGCGGTCAATGAACCGCGTAGCCGGTTTGCGCGGATCCAACATCTCCAGGCGATAGGCCAGCTCCCCGCCGGAGAACAACAGGCGGGCGGCAAAACGACTGGCGTAAGCGCGCACATCGAAGGTCGCTTTGTGTTGAGTGGCCGCACTGCTTTCGTGGACTGCCTGGATCGAACTGTAAATCGGCCAGTCGAGCGCTATCTCGTCGTTGGGGATGCCCAGATAGATGGTTGCGCCTTGAGTTGGCACAACGGTTTCCCATTCCAGAGTCGCTTCGCCGGCGGCGTTGAGCGATAAAACCGGCTCCGACTGCAGGATCCGCTCCGGCGCCCGCTGTCTCTCCTGACCGCCGGCGGCGGCCGCAGCCTGCGCCAGTGCAACTTCCGGCAGGATGCCGGCCAGGGTGGCGGCGACCGTAGTTGATCCCAACGTTTTGAGAAGATCCCGGCGATCCATTTTCATGAAGGTGAAGTTCCTTTCCGGCTAGCATCTGGCGGTAAGCCGACGGTCAGGCTCTGCGCCGAGGAAGAGTAGCAGGCGATTGTAAATGCATCATTAAAAGTCAGATCCGGCGGGAAAGATCTTCGCTTCGCGTGGCCGAGGAAGAACGGGCGCCTAGCTTCTGTGAGCGTCGGGTTTGGCTGGGCGCCGCTTTGCTGTTGAAGGTTACTGAAGCAGAGCGTAGAGACGGTCTGGGATGATCGGATCCAGCGCCGCTACGAGTCTTTCGCCGGCAAAGAACATGAGAGCCTGGGTTTTGGAAACGCCGAGTTGGCGGAAAAGCTCCGGCCGGTATTCCTCATTGGTCGCTTCAACAATCCTGCCGTTCTTCACGAGAAACGTGCTCCTGCCTCGCATGTTGACCCGCCTGCCGGTGGGTTTCAGCCCGTGGCCCTGCCCGGTATGCGTGCCTTTTGCCGTCCAAGCCACGGTGACCAGGTCGCCGTTTGCGCTGATTTGATTAATTTCCATCACCAGATCGGGAGCAGCGTTCCGCCATCCTTTGCCTTCGGCCACGGCCTCCTGCAACGGCACGGTGCGGCCGCCGAAGTGGACGGTGCAGTTATTGGCAAAGACCTGGCCTTGCCGCTCGTAGCGTCCTTGCGAGAACATATCCTCGAATAGTTCCCGAACCACTACTTTGTTCTGCTCCGCCTGGCGCGGGTTGGCCGCGGATTCCTGCACTGCGGTTGGCCGCTGGTTGGGCTTCTTCTGGGCCGCCGCGTACGTGAGCGCCAGCCCGCCGCAGATCGCCACCAGCAGACCGAGCAGTCTGAGATTGCGCATGACCCCTCCTCCTGAAACTCTGTTTTGTCGAAATTGTACTCCGGTTGTCAACTGCAATCGAGTGCAATTTGGGGCCATTCCGGCGGCCCGCAATACAGAGGCTATCGCCCGTCCTTGCTAAACACCTGGCCCAAGCCGGAGTTGCGGTGGCAATGCGCCAGTCCGCGACGAGGGTGAGGGGAAGCTATGAAGCACACGGCGTTTCGCGTCTTGGTCCAGGCGGGAGCTCGTCTGCTTCGAAGCCGTGGCCCAACGTGCCGTAGAGCTTATGGCTGCGCGTGTCGATGAGCTGCACTCGGTCGTGGTACGCGCGCGGCGTCCGCCAGACGGCCAGCAGCGCACGCCCATGAGGCATCTGGTGATAGCGGTCCGGCCAGGTCTCTTTCAGCAACCGCGCTACCTGGGGAGCGTACTTGGGGCTCATGCGGGGAAACAGGTGATGCTCGGTATGGTAGTTGAAGTTCAGCAGCAGGCGCTCGATCCAGGGATGCAGGGTCACCGTCAGGCTGGTGGCCAGCGGATCGCCGGTCTCGTCCAAAGGGTTGAGGAAGTGGTTGGTGACAACGATAGCGTTGACGATGAGATTCGTCAGCAGCAGAGGGATCGCAAAGAAGAACAGGAAGTTCACCCATCCCAGCCAAAACCCCAGAGCGAGCCAGAAGGCCCAGAGAACCAGAAATTCGGCGAGGGTCGCCATCCGCTGTTGCCGCGTCATTTGTTTCTGGGTAAAGAACAGCAAAGCGGCGGCGTGGGCGGTCACGCCGGTGGCGAGAAAGAACGGGAACAGCAGGCTGCGCGCGTTGGTGAAGCGGCGCAGGATTCCCATGGTGCGATCCGGGGGAACGCGGTCAATGCTTCCCCAAGTGTCTGGGTCTTTCGCCGGATGCTGCGTGTTGGCGTGATGGACGTTATGCCAGATCGTCCAGAAGGCCGGCCCGATGCCCAATGGCGCGAGACATACGGCGCCGAGACACCGCCGCAGCCACAGACGCTCCACCACCGAGCCGTGCAGAATCTCGTGGGCCAGAATCCCCATGCCGGTGAACGCGAATCCGATCATGATGGCGAGCCCCAGCTTGGCCGGCACGCCCAGGCGCCCATCCACAATCGCCATCGTGGACACCGCCGCGACCAAGCCGTAAACCGGCAGCCACAACAAGCGGCTGGGCACAGGCCGAAACATATCCGGCGACAACCGGCCGCTCAGGGCATCGGCATATTGCTTAGGGAGCACCGCGCAACAGTTTATATCGGACGATATGGGGAGGTGTACATGCGCCTAGCCGGTAGTGGGCTACTTTGAAATCGATACAAACTGTCACCTTTGTCATCTCGACCGAGCCCGAAGGAGCGCAGCGAACTGAGGGCAAGTGGAGAGATCCCGACAATGTTTGTTTTTTCCATGCTGATTCAGAGAGTTCTAGCCAGGAACTATCCCTGGGACCGCATAAGAACCCGGTGATGCCGACACGGGGAGAGGAGCCCACACAGCATGGGGAGAAACGCCTCCCAACGCCATGGCAGTGGACTCATCCTCGGGATCTCTCGACCCCACCCCGCCACGCGAAAAGCGCGCGTGACCCATCTATGGTGTTTCTAAATATCCCCGGATCTGACTGACAGGCAAAGTAGCTCACTACCGCACAGCCGGCTTGATTGACATCCTGGGACACCACCCATACGATTTCTACACCGCTGCCATGATCGACGAAACAGTT
>DATDGY010000013.1:0-11493 GCA_036521855.1 Candidatus Angelobacter sp. | reverse complement strand
GGGATTGGCGTTGGCCAACTTCGCCATCGATCTGGTGCGCAAGCTCCCGCCGGATACTTTTCCCCGGGCCGAGGACATTGCCATCCGTTGGACCATGGTGGCGGTGCTGGCCGTGATCGCCACCTTGACTACGATTCTGTCATCTCTGCTGCCGGCATTGCTGGTGGCTCGTACCGATCCGCAACCGGCCCTGCAAGCAGCGTCCCGCGGGCTGGGATCGCGCGGCGTTCGTTCAAAAATGAGCGGCTGGCTGGTGGCCGGCGAGGTGGCTCTTTCGACGCTGCTGCTGATTGCCACCGGCCTGTTGTTTCGGACCCTGTGGAGCCTGGAGCACGCGCGGCTGGGCTTTGACGTGACCCGCGTGACCGCATTCACGGGGATGCCGGCGGACGCCGTCGGGTTCTCCAACATGGAGATCTCCGGCAAGGAGCCGGCTGCGGCCTCCATCGCCACGCTGATCTATCAGCCGGCGCTGGCGCGCATGCAAGTAACGCCGGGCGTACAGGACGTGGCGCTGGTCAGCGCTCCTCCGCTCTCCGGAATCGACCTGCATTCCAGCTTCCGCGTGGTAGGAAGGCCCGACGATCCCGAACATGCGTGCCATGCCCGCGTGACTGCGGTAAGCGGTAATTACGCGCGCGTCATGGGAACGCCGGTCATACGCGGACGCATGGTCAGCGAAGACGATACCGCCGGCAGTCCTCACGTCGTAGCCATCAATGAGGCTCTCGCGCGCACATATTTTGCGAACGAAGACCCGCTGGGACGGCAAGTGGATATCGGCGGCAAGAAAGGCGGGATGCCCACGCCCTACACCGTGGTAGGCATCATCGGCGACCAGGTGGATACCGGCGTCTCGCAGGCTCCGCAACCGCTCCTGCTGTTGCCGTATCAGCAGATTCCCACGACATCCTTTTTTTATCCGGCGCTGCTCAAGACCATCGTCAACTTTGTGGTCAAGACGCGCAGCGACATAGCCGTGGCTCCGGCCATGCGCTCGGCCTTCAAGCAAGTGGCTCCTGACTTCGCCCTGGACAACTTCCAGACCATGCGGCAGGCGGTGGACCAGAACAACTTCAACGACCGCCTGGGGCTCTATCTCATCAGCTCATTTGCCGGTCTGGCCGTGCTGATGGTAGTAGCCGGCCTGTACGGCGTTCTGGCGCAACTGGTCAGCTATCGGCGGCGCGAGATCGGCGTGCGCCTGGCCTTGGGCGCCAGCCGGACCAGCATTCTGACCATGGTTCTGCGCCAAGGATCAATGCTGGTTGGCGCCGGAGTGGTGGTTGGGATCGCATTGGCGTTGGCGACGGGAAGGTTCGTGAAGAGCTTCCTTTACGGCGTGCAGCCCGCCGACCTGTTGACCTACTCCGGGGTGGTGGTCCTGCTGCTCGTGGTCGGAACCCTGGCGGCGCTGGTGCCGGCGCGCCGCGCCGCTGCCGTCGAACCGATTCAGGCGCTGCGCGATGAGTAGATCTGGATCCGAATACCCAGCGCGGGTCCTCTCAGCCCGGGCCACCGCAATCCAGGCGCAGCATTTACACTAGAGATCTCATGGCTACGGCAAGAATCGCAGTTCTCGCGGCAATTCTGTGTGCTGTCTTCGCGAGCGGCGTTCCAGTGTTTTCCCAGGAGGGGAACGACCCAGCGACCTTGAACGCCGAGGCCATGAAGGCCTACCAGGCGAAAGACTACACCGGCTTCCTGGCCGACGAGAAGCGTGCTCTGCAGCTGGAGCCGGCCAATCCGCGGCTGATCTACAACGTGGCGTGCGGCGAGGCCTTGCTGGGAAACGCCGGTGAGGCGGTACGGCTTCTCGAACAGCTTACCGCTCGAAAGCTCGACCTGGGCGCGGAGACCGACGAGGATTTCTCGGCCATCCGCAAAACGCCCGAGTGGGCCGAGTTCGAATCGAGACTGGCCGAAATGCGCAAGCCCGTGGTCCGCAGCCAGACGGCCTTCACCCTTGCCGATCCGTCTCTCGTCGCAACGGGAATTGCCTTCGATCCCCGAACCGGCGATACCTACGTGGCGAGCGCAAGGGAACGCAAGATCGTCCGGCGGACGAAGAACGGCGCCGTTTCCGATTTCGTCCAACAGGCCCAGGATGGTTTCTTCGGCGGCGACTGGCTTGCCATCGATGCTCCCCGCAACCTCCTATTTGCCAGTACCGCCGCGTCTTCCTTCATGGTTGGCTATCGCCAGGAGGACTTCGGACGCTCCGGGATCTTCGCCTTCGATTTGAAGTCCGGGAAACTCGTCCGCAAAGTCTTGTTGCCTGCCGACGGCAAGCGGCACATCCTGAACGCCCTGGTTGTCGATCGCCACGGAAATGCCTACGTCTCCGACTCAGGTCAGTCAGGTATCTACCGGCTTCGGCGCGGAGCGGACGAACTTGAGGTGCTGGCCCCGGCGAATGTCTTTCGCGCCGCGCAAGGCCTGGCTCTCTCCCGGGATGAGAAGACGCTTTACGTCGCCGACTACTCGGACGGCCTGTGGGCGCTGGATCTGGCCACCAAGAACAAGCGCCGGATCGAGGGGCCTGCCGAGGCTTGGCTCGGAGGATTGGACGGCTTGTCGCGTGTCGACGATGGTTTCATCACCGTCCAGATCGGGACCAGACCTGAGCGCGTGCTCCACCTTCGTCTTACGCCGGACGGAGGAAAGGTAGCGAGCGTCGAAATCCTGGAGTTCAACCATCCGGATTATTCAGGTCCCATCCAGGGAGTGCTGGCCGGCGGAGCGTTCCTGTATGTAGCGAACAGCCAGTTGAATCTCATCAACGGCCAGACGGGCGCCTTCGCCGCAGACCGCGCTCGGCCGACTGTTGTCCTTCGGCTCCCGCTCTAAAGGCTCGGCAGAACCGGCGTCCGGGTTCATTGACCTTACGAGTTTGTCCACAGGCGGTGCCACGGTCGCGGAGAGCGGTTACACTAGAATTCGCATGGCCACCGCAACCCAGGAAAATGTAGCTTCCCGCAAGCCCGATCTGAGCGTGAGTTTTGCCGGACTCACCTTCAAGAACCCCGTCATCGCGGCCAGCGGAACGTTCGGGTACGGCATTGAATTTGAAGACATCGTGAGCCTGGAAAAACTGGGCGGCTTCGTGAGCAAAGGCCTCTCCCGCGAACCTATGGTGGGCAATCCTCCGCCGCGGTTGTTTGAGACCGCGGCCGGCATGTTGAACTCCATTGGATTGCAGAACATCGGCGCCCGCGCCTTTATCGAAGAGAAGCTGCCGCGTCTGATGAAGAAAAAGAATTTGGCGGTGCTGTGCAACGTCTTCGGCTACACCCGTGAAGATTACGAGGCCACCATCCGCATGCTCAACGAGGCTGAGGGCATTGCCGCGTATGAGCTCAACGTTTCCTGCCCCAACACCCACGAAGGCGGCATGGTGTTCGGCGCCAATCGCACCATGCTGGAAGAGCTGGTGGCCTCATGCAAGTCCGCGGCGCGGCGGCCGCTGATCGTGAAGTTGTCGCCCAACGTCACCAGCATTCCGGCCATGGCCAAGGCCGCGGAAGACGCCGGCGCCGACGCTATCTCGCTGGTCAACACTTTCGTCGGCATGGCCATTGACGCCGAGACGCGCAAGCCGCGCATCTCCAATGTGACCGCCGGGCTGAGCGGGCCGGCCATCAAGCCCATCGCGCTGCGCATGGTCTATGAAGCGGCCCACACCGTCGAAATTCCCGTAATCGGCATGGGCGGCATTACCACCGCAGAAGACGTAGTGGAATTCATGCTCGCCGGCGCCGCCGCCGTCGAGGTCGGCACAGCGAACTTCTGGGACCCGTGCGCCACCGAAAAGATCGTGGACGGCCTACAGCGCTGGTGCGTGGAACACCGCATCAAACGCATCACCGACCTGATTGGGACGCTGGAAGCGTGAGCAAATTGCCAGAATTGCCAGGATTGCCATGATCGCCGGGATTGAACGCGCCAACTTATCCTCGATCTCACTTTTTCCAACTCGCATTTGTCAATGATGGCAATTTTGGCAATCCTGGCAATTTTTGACAGTCATAGCAATTCTGGCAATTCCCCATCACCAATTGCTGATCTTCTTTTCCGGCGTGCGCAGAGATTCAGGCAGGCGTTCACGGATCTGGCTGGGCAGGCGATCATGCAAGCGGCGGGCCTGGATGCGGGCCACATCCGCCACCACCACCGGGGCCGGCGTGGCCACGGCCACCACCAGCCAGACCAGAATAAAGAACAGGAAGCCCGCCAAGGCGATCAATTCCAGAACCAGCGCGTGCGGCGGGGAATAATGGCGCACTGCGCCCCAGGCCACCAGAAACATCATCGCCGAGACGGTGGCCACGATCATCAGGCCGATATCAATGGTGCGGTGCATGACCTGCCGGGAATGGCAGTGGACGCACTCTTCCAGGTGTTGTTCGTAGTCGCCGCGCATCTCTGGCGCCAGGCCGGAAATGTCGTAGCGCCATCCCGCAAGGATGTCGCCGATCACTTTGTCCGTACACGTATTCATCGGCTTACCAGGATGGAATACCCTTACTCGCTTAAGGATGGCTATATCTTCTCACCCCAGGCAGAGTGGCTGCAATGGTTTATCTTGCTGGGCCAGGGTCAAGGCACAGGACTGAAATAGATTCATTTTCCCGCCCAGGGCCTTGTAGGCAGCCTCTCGCGCCAGTTCCGGGTGGTTGTTCTGCTCCGAAAGATGGGCCAGGACCAGGAAGGCGGCCTGACCGTCGTAGTCATCCGTAAAGAACTCCGCCAAGGCGGTGTTGGATAAATGCCCTACCCGGCTCATGACCCGCTGCTTCACCATCCAGGGATAGGGCCCGTTGCGCAGCATCTCCAGGTCATGATTGGATTCAATCATCAGGCCATCGCAGCCGCGCAGGTTCAGCTTGACGTTCGGCGTCATGTAGCCCAAGTCGGTTACCAGCCCGATCTTGACGCCATCGGCTTTGAAGGTGAAGCCGCAAGGATCGGCGGCGTCGTGGGAGATGGTGAACGGAGTAATGGTGATATCGGCGATGGAAAAGCTTCGCCCGGCGTGGAAATGCTCGCGGCGTTCAAGCTTGGCCGGTTTGCCCTCCGGATTTCTCGTCAGCTTGCGCCAGCTCTGGTAAGTGGCCTCGGTGATGTACACCGGCACTTCAAGCTTGCGCGCCAGCACCGGCAGGCCGGAAACGTGGTCGGCGTGTTCATGGGAGATGACGATGGCCCTGATTTTCTGCGGATCTTCACCTGCGGCTTTCATGCGCTTGAGCGTCTCCCGGCAGGACAGCCCGGCATCTACGAGGACACTTGCGGCGGAGCTCGAAAGAACTGTCGAGTTCCCCCGGCTGCCGCTGGCCAAAACTGTCATTCTCACCGGCACTCAAGATGCAGCATAGCCGGTTTGAGCGCCCGAGGGGAAGAACAAACTTGAGGCGTCCTCTTGAAGCTGGGAGCACAGCCGCCCTCGGCTGTGAGCAGCGTGAAGCCTCCCAGTCGGGGCCGGCAAGATTCATTGCGAACGACGCACGCGCTCAGGTTATGATGGTCGATGTTTTTTGGCCTATGCGAAACTTCCTCCAGCCACGGGCTGAAGTCGACATGGTGAACGCTTCAGGTGTCTTTCGCGTCACCATCGACTACAAACATCCCGTGGTGATCCTGCTGTATGAGGCGATGGCCATAGCCGGCGCGCTCTTCTTGGGGTGGGAGAGGCAGTGGACGTGGATATCCTCCTTGTGGGGACCGTGGGTAGTGGCCGCGTTGATCGCCCTCAACCTCGTCGTGCTCGGCTATCGCCTGACCGCAACCGAGGTTATCGAGTTTAGTGACCGGCAACTAGTTGTGTCCCGAACCAACTTGGGATGGCAGCGGACTTCCGAGTATTCGCTGGAGAAGTGCTCCAAGTTGGAGTGGAACAAGCCCTGGGGGAAGCCCGGTACGTTTCGCTGCAAGTTCGGCTGGAGAACCATCTCGTTTGGCGAGTACTTTAGCCAGGAGCAGGCAGACCGCCTGATGGCCGAGTTGCAGACCGCCCTCCCCAACGTGGCCAAACATCTGCTCGGCGGCCTGGAACCATTGCCGCGACATTTCGACACTTTGCAGCCGAAATGAAAGCGGCATCCGATCCTAATTGCTGCCGCTGCTCCCATGCGCTTTCTTCTCCGCGATCCACTGGTCCACGTTGCGACCGAGGATATTCAGCGGCAGCGCGCCTGAACCCAGCACCACGTCGTGAAACTCTTTGAGGTCGAATTTTGCACCCAGCTCCTGGCGGGCGTGGGCGCGCAGCTCCTGGATCTTGAGTTCGCCCATCTTGTAAGCCAGGGCCTGTCCCGGCCAGGCGATGTAGCGGTCGATCTCGTTCACGACGTCGAGCTCGGCTTTGGGCGCGTTGTCCATGAAGTACTGGATGGCCTGGTCGCGGGTCCAGTGCTTGGTGTGGATGCCGGTGTCGACCACCAGCCGCACCGCGCGCCACATCTGGTAGGTAAGCTGGCCAAATTTGGAATAAGGATCGTCGTAGAGACCCATGTCCTCGCCCAGAGACTCGGCGTACAGCCCCCAGCCCTCCACGAAAGCCGTGTACTCGCCAAAGCGGCGAAACATGGGCTGTTCGCCCAATTCGTGGGCGCGGGCGATCTGCAGATGGTGTCCGGGCACCGATTCATGCAGCGTAAGCACAGTCATTTCCCACTTGGGCCGGGTATCGGGTTTATAAACATTGACGAAGTAGGTACCGGCGCGGGAGCCGTCGGCAGCGCCAGGCCGGTAGTAGGCGGCGGTGGTATCCGGGGCGGCGACGGCGGGAATGGCCTCCACGCCGTAAGGCTCGCGAGGAAGGGTGCGGAAGACCCTCACCAGGTTGGGGTCCACCGTTTTGGCCAGGGCTTTGTAAGCTTCAAACAGGTCGTCCGGAGTCTTGTAATAGAACTGGGGATCGCTGCGCAGAAATTTGAAGAACTCTTCGCGCGAACCCTTGAAGCCGGTTTGCTGCATGACCCGGTCCATCTCGGCGCGGATGCGCGCCACCTCCTTCAAGCCGATCTGATGAATCTCTTCGGGAGTGGCATCGGTGGTGGTGAAACGGCGGGCCAGAAACGCGTAACGCTCGGCGCCGTCGGGCATCTGCCAGATCCCGACCTGATCGAAGCAGCCCGGCAGGTATTCGCCGACAAAGAATTCCTTGAACTTCTTGTAGGCGGGAACAATCTGCTGCTCGATCGCTTGGCGAGCGGCCTGCTGCAGCCGCTGCTGATCGGCCGCGGAGATCGTGTTGGGAAAATGCTTGAACGGCCGGTAGAAGCCGCTCTCAGCGGGATCGGAGACGATCTGCTTGTCAAGCTGCGCGGGAATGCGCTGCATGATCACCTTGGGATGGACAATGCGTTCCTTGATTCCTTGCCGCATGAGCGCGATGGTCTGGTCCATCACCGCGGGGAAGGTGCGCATGCGGGTGATCCAGTCTTCGTAGTCTTTGACGGTTTGGAAACGCAGCGAGTCGGCCAGTTCATCAGTAGTCTGGATGCCCCCGCGCTGGTCCCCGCGCAGCAGAAAGCCATGGAATTTGTATCCCTCCAGCGAATCCATGTAGCGTTTTTTGAACAGATCGTAGTTGAGCTGGTCCTGGGGAGAAAGGGCACCGCGGTCAATTTTGGCCAATTGCGCCAGAACGTCCTGCTGGTGCCGGTTGCGGCGGGCAAACGCCTCGAGACTATCGTCGGACCAGCGGTCATTCCAGCGGCGGTCGCCCAGTTCGGAGGCCCGCTCCGGCGACTGCTGCATGTCATAGTCCCACTCGGCGGCAAACAAGTCATGCAGCGACTTGGTGGCGGCATTGGTTGGCTGGCCTGCGGCACGGCCAATCACGGAAAAGGCGAAAACGAGCAGCAGGCAAGACCAGCGGTGCATAAGGATTTCCTCCGTCAGGGCAAGTTCAACAACCGAGAGTCATCATCCAAGGGTTATCTTCATTACTTCATCGCTGCCAACGCGGCCGTCGCATGCTCTTCCGGCTTCACTCCGGTGATGATGGCGGAAATCTTACCTTCCGGGCTGATCACGAACGTGGTCCGCTCGATGCCCAGGTATTTCCTGCCGTACATGCTCTTTTCCTTGAGCACTCCGAATTTTTTGGCCACGGCCTTGTCTTCGTCGGCCAGCAGCGAGTAGGGCAGGCTGTATTTCTCCTTGAACTTCTTCTGCGCCGAGGGCTTATCGGCCGAAATGCCGAGCACCACCGCGCCGGCGCGCTGGATCTTCTCAAATGCGTCGCGGAACCCGCACGCCTCGATCGTTCAACCCGGCGTGTTGGCCTTGGGGAAGAAGAACAAGACCAGGTTCTTGCCGCGATAGTCTTTGAGCGAGAGGGTCTGGCCATCTTCATTGGCCAAGGCAAACTCCGGGGCTTTATCATTAAGTTGCATAGGTTTTCCGTGCTGATAAAAACTGCAATGAATTTATACCGTAGAAGCACTCTTCAGGCCAGCCTGGTTCTACTGGCTGGCATCGCCGGCATCACTACGGCGGTGGCCCAGCGCCACAAGCCGCACCAACTCCGCGCCACGGCGGTGCTGGAATTCGTCCACGACCCCGGGGGCATCAGCACGCGGTTGGTTCCCGTGACCATCCTGGACGACGGCAGCCTTCACGACGCAAGCATCTACAAGGCGGCGCCGGAGCCCATGGTCCTTGACACCGGGGTGGTTTACGAGGCGCAGAAGACCGGACAGGCCATCGGGTACTTTACCGTGACCAAGGCCACCAAGACCTCCACGGCAGGCATATGGACCGGGCAGGGCAGGTGGGAGCTTCCCAGAGCGCCCAAGGCCCCAACACCGGCTCCCTCTGCGGGTACGAGATCAGCGGACGAGCGGCCCACGCTGCACCGTGCCGGCTCAGCAGAGAGCGCGCCGGCCACGGCTTCGCCCACACCCACCCCGGAGGTTTCGTCCTCTCCTTCTGACGGCCGGCCCGTGATTCGCCGGCCGTCGACTGACGGCTCGGCCCAAAGTACACCCTCTCCCGCAACCACACCGAGCCCGACGCCGGCAGCCGCTCCCGAGCCCGAGCCCGATGATCCCAACCGCCCCACGCTCCGGCATCGCAAGCCGGGATCGGCCCAGGAGACGGAAAACGCTCCGCCGCCGGCAAAGCCCGCGCAGCCGGCGGCAACCCCAGTGGCAACGCCGAAATCGCCCGCGTCTGCGCCCAGCGGCGCCTCCGCCACCCAGACGCTGGTAGCGGTCTCAGACGCCCAGGCCAGCGATACGCGTTCTTACGAATTCATCTGGAAGCCTGGAGAGCAGGAAGCCATGGAAAAGAAAATGCGCCGTCTGGCTTTGTCCCAGCTCCCCCATGAAAACGCCACCGGTGCCTTCAACGGCGCGCTGACCACACTCGCCAACGTGGCCATCCGCGGCTTCGATCTCGATCTGAGCAACGAGCCGGTTATGGTCCTTACCGCCGAGATTCCGCCGGGCAACGCGCCTGCGGCAGCCAAGCCCACAACCAGAACTGGAAGCAAGGCCACCACCGGAGCCAAGAGTTCGTCCTCGTCAGCGGCCGCAGCCGGCGCCGGCGCTGCCGCCCCACGCGTCACCCGTTACCTCACGCTGATCGCGCGCGTCGATATCGACGGCAATCCGCAGAAGCTGGCCGCCAGCATGACCGACTCCTCGCGTCTGGACGTTGCTCCCCGGCTGGAGCTGATTGACGCCGTGGACGTCGATGGCGACGGCCTCGCCGAATTGCTCTTCCGCGAGTACAGCTTCGACGATAAGAGCTTCGTGATCTTCAGCATCGGCCGTACCACCGTGACCAAGTTGTTTGAGGGGGCAAGCGAGCCGTTGAAGTAGACGCTATCCTCCGCTCACCGCCGGCACGATCAAGACCTCGGCGCCATCGCGCACCGGCGTAGCCAAGCCGGAGGCGAAGCGGATGCTCTCCTCGCCCACGAACACGTTGATGTGCTGGCGGACCTGGCCTTGTTCGTCGAGGATGCGGTCGCGCAGTGCGGGATGGAGGCTCCAGAGCGCATCGAGCAAGCCGCCGGTCGTCGCCGGCGCGCCTTCGATCACGACGGAGTTGCGGCCGTCGGCAAACGCCGCCAGATAGCTCGGGATAAGAACTGTGACTGGCATGTATTTATCTGGTCCGCTTTCCCTATCTTGATTTTCTTCGCGCCGCGTTTTTCTTTGCCGGGGTTCTGGCGGCGCTACGGGCAGGTTTCTCCGGCGCGGCGCCTCCGCGCTTGCGCGGCGAATGGGCCGCTTCCTCGCCCACCACCGCGGCCTTCACGCAGACAATGGCCGGCAATCCCTGCTGAATGAGTTGCCAGGACCGGCCATCATCGGGTGACCCATAGAGTTTTCCGCTGCGCGTGCCGAAATAAATCCCGGCGGGATCGAGCGAGTCGGCGGCCATGGAATCGCGCAACACGGTCTCGAGCGCGTCTTTTTGAGGCAGACCGCGGGTCATAGCCTCCCAGCTTTTGCCGCCGTTGCGCGTGCGATAGACGCGGAGCTTGCCTTCCGGCGTGCAGCGGTATTCGTCCGACTCAATGGGCACGATGTAGGCGGTCTCGGGATCGTGAGGATGGCCCACCATGGTAAAGCCAAAGTCGGAAGGCACGCCGCGGGCGATGTCCTGCCAGGTATCGCCATCGTCGTCGCTGCGGTAGAGTCCCCAATGGTTTTGCAGATACAGCCGGTCCGGATTCGCCGGATGGCGGACGACCTTGTGCACGCATTGCCCGAATTCCGGGTACTTCTCGGGAAGAAAATCCGCGCGAATGCCCTGGTTGCGCGCCTGCCAGGTAGCGCCGCCGTCGCTGGTGCGATACACGCCCCCGGTGGACATGGCCACAATCATGCGCTTGGGATCGGCAGGATGAGGGGCGATGGTGTGCAGGCACATCCCGCCGCCGCCGGGAGTCCACTTGGCGCGCTGCGGATGATCGAGCAAGCCCTGCACCGGCGACCAGTTCCTTCCGGCGTCGCGCGAGACGAACAGCGCCGAGGGCTCCACGCCGCAATAGATCGTCTCCGGTTCATGCGTGGGAAGATGAAGCTGCCAGATATTTTTGAGCGTGAGCCCGGACTCGGCGGGGAATTTCACCGAGTAGGTTTCAGGTTCGGTCGCGGTCTTGCCGAAATCGTCGGACGAAACCAAGGTCGTTCCCCAGCGAAAACTCTGCTGCGCCCACCACAGGCGATGGCGTCCCTGCCGGCCATCGTAGGCCATGGCATAGACCGGCGAACCAATCGAATACGGCCCGCCGATTTTCCATCGCTTGCGGGCGCCCTCGGAGCAAAGAATGAAAGCTCCTTTCATGGTGCCTACCAGCACCAGGACGTTGCCTTTTTTGGGTGAGATGTGTTGAACGGACGGCATGACTCGCTCCTTGAATCTGAAGTTGGTAACTATTGTAGACGTGTGAGCCCGCCGAATTCGACACCTTTCCCTTAAGAATTTGGAGCCGAAGGCTCACATTCGGTAAGATCGCTGCTGATG
>DATDGY010000012.1:0-22010 GCA_036521855.1 Candidatus Angelobacter sp. | reverse complement strand
GAAATGCAGGTTCCCGGCCGCGGGCCACGGCGGTAAGTGAATTCCCACTTTGGTCAGCGTAATCGCCGACCATGCCAGCAGGATCACCACCATCACCGTGGTGATCTGCATCACACGCAGGGCCTTGTCACTGGACTCTTCGATGCCCTTGATGTTCATCCACCAGTAATAGATGGTGACCATGGCGGCAAAAACGGCGGCAGCATAGTTTTCATTCAGGTGAGGTACGCCGTGGAAGGCGGTATGCATCGCCTTTGGCAGCCAGCCGTGGGTATCGGCGGCAATGAAGAGCTCGTTGATCAGGCCGGCAATGTACTGGCCGGCGGAAACGCCGGAGATCGGCCCGGTAAGGATGTAGTCGAACATCAGCGCGGAAACGCTGAACTTGGCAAAGGTCCCGCCCAAGGCCTCCTTCACCACGCGGTACACGCCGCCGCGGGTGAACATAGAGCAGCTCTCCACGTAAACCGCCCGCACCGCAAAAGAAAAGAGCATCACGCCGAGAATGAACCAGGGCGCGGCCTTGCCCACCGCCTGCTCGGCAATGCCTCCGGCGTAGAACGCGGAGGAACCCAGGTCGTTCAGCACTACGGCCGCGGCGCGCCAATAGGAGATGAACGTCAGCATGACCGTGGTGGCCACGACCAGCCGAACGCGGTTGGATTGCGGAGGAAAACCTTGTGAACCTGATGCCATCGCTAAATGAGGTGACACATGATTCCCGCAAGGCGGATCATGGCGACCTCGTGGTAATCGGCGCGGCCGCAGGTCAGGACGGTGCCGCCGTACCCCTTCAATCTTTCTCCAGGATTGTGAAAACGTCTTCGACGGCGCTGATCACAATCACCAGTGCCGAGCCCGCCATGCCAATAAAAAACATAGCTTCCAGGATCGGGGCGAGCAAGTGCATGAGTGCGTCCATATAGAGTCGATTCTAGTCTGCCCGGCGGGCCCGCGGCAAAAAGAAAAGACTTGGTGCGGGCTGGGAGGAGTTTGGTTCCGCTTTTGCCCCTGATCCGGCCAGATCGCAGACAGCCAATGAAGTCCGCATGTCGGCTGCACCAAGGAGTACACTTTTAGGTCAGGCCGCTCGCCCGACGATTCAAGGCAATGCTGATCCCGAAGCTGCGTATATTTTTTTTGCGTAGCGGTGGCCCAAGAAATATCGAGTCCGACAACCAACTCTTGAAACATTTCTGTCGTTTTAGCAATTTCTGCTTTCATGACTGGACGAGCGTTCAGCGGTAAGCCGCTCTTGAGGTTCATATGGTATTGCAAGATTTCATAATCGCCGCTCGCATTCTGCGGAAGAGTCCTGTATTTACCCTGACCGCTGTATTGACCATCGCCTTGGGCGTGGGCGCGAGCACAGCCATCTTCAGTGTGACCAATGCAGTTCTATTACGGCCGCTTCCCTACAAAGACCCCGGCCGTCTGGTGATCGCCGGCATGGATCTGCGCCAGCGCAATGTTCACGACCTGCCATTTTCGAACGCCGATTTCCTCGATCTTCGCGATTGCACGAAAGCTTATTTTGAGGACTTCGCCGGCGTGTTTACGGGGCCCGCGCTGGTTCCTCGGGATGACGGAACGACAGAACAAATCCGCTTTGCCGTGGTTACGACGAATTTCTTTCGTGTGACCGGCGCGCACACCTTTCTTGGTCGTGACTTCACCCAGGATGACGGGATACCGCAACCTCCGGCGCCGCCTGCGGGCGCCGGCGCCCCGGGCGCTCCACCCGCCCGCCTGCCCGCGATGGCAATCCTCAGCTATGAGTACTTCCAGAGGCGCTACAGCGGGAATGCGGACGTGCTTGGCCACACTATGCCAACTACCGGCGGCCCCAGCTTGGTGATGGTAGGCGTGCTCGCGCCGGACTTCCATCTCTACTTTCCGCCGGGCGCAAACGTCGAACCCGCGCCGGATGTATGGATTGCCAATCGTCTGAACTATGATGCCGCCAATCGCATCGCTTTTTCTATTCGGCCAGTAGGCAGATTGAAAGACGGAGCATCGCTGGAACGCGCGCAGGCCGTTGCCGATCAGGTAGCCGCGGAGGCGCGAAAGAATTTTCCCATCTCGCGGACAGCCGGATACTACATCCGGCTCGAGCCCATGCGGCAGCATCTGGTGGCGGAAGTGAGGCCCGCCATCCTCGCCCTGATGGGCTCGGTGATTTTCCTTCTCCTGATTGCCTGCGCCAACGTGGCCAATCTGCTGCTGGTGCGCGCCGGTTTGCGGGAGCGCGAGCTGGCGGTGCGCGCCGCCATGGGCGCCGGCCCCTGGCGCCTGGTTCGCCCGCTTTTGGCGGAAGCATCTCTGCTCGGCGCCATGGGTACGCTCGTGGGTCTCGGCGTGGCCTGGGCGGGAATTCATGAGTTGCGTACGCTTGCTCCGGCGAGTCTTCCCCGCCTTGACAGCATCCGCATCGACGGCTTCGTGCTTGGTTTCACTGCTCTTGCCGGCCTGGTTGCGGCAGTCATGTTCGGCATGGCGCCGGCATGGCGGGCTTCACGTCCGGAGGTCATGAACGTGTTGCGCGGCAGCAGCCGGACCTCGGGATTGGCCAGTGGAGGAGTACTCCGCAACCTGGTGGTGATGGCAGAGGTCGCGCTCTCCTTCGTTCTGCTCGTCGGATCGGGGCTGATGTTTCGCAGCTTTCTGCAGTTGCAACGCGTTGATCCTGGTTTCGACGCCCACCGTTTACTGAGCTTTCGGGTACTGGGAGTTCCCGCCGTGGCCAGAACACCGGAACAACGCGCTGCCTTCGTGCGCCAGATCAAAGAGCGTCTGGGCGCCCTTCCTGGAGTCGAGAGTGTGACTGCCTCTTTTCCATTTCCCCTGACGGGAGATTTCAGTCCCATTCGCTGGGGAACCGAGGAGGCACTCAGCGATGCCAGCAAGTTTCAGGCGACAGACTTTCAGTTCGTTCTTCCCGGCTATTTTGAGACCATGCGCACTCCTTTGCTGGCGGGGCGCACCTTCACTGACGATGACAATCTGCCTGGTCGCAATCATGTGATCATTGACGAGTTTCTCGCCAACAAGGCTTTTCCTGGACAATCAGCGGTAGGTAAGCGCATCCTGATCCGCGTTCGCACGCCCGAGGCGGAATGGGTCGAAGTCGTCGGAGTGGTAGCACACCAGCGCACCACTTCGCTGGCTCAGGCGGGACGTGAGCAGGTTTACTTTACAGATGCATTTTTCGGATCGGGCATCGTTCGTTCCTGGGCCCTCCGCACGGGTAGCCATGCGGCCAGTTACGGGAGCGAAGTACGCGCGGCCATCAATGGAGTTGATCCCCATCTTCTGGTTACTCAAATGGAGCCAGCTGAGGACCTGGTCCATCGTGCCCAGGCCGGTACGCGTTTTTCGCTGCTGCTGATCTCTGTGTTTGCTGCGATCGCGGGAACGCTGGCGGGCGTTGGCCTTTATGGCGTGCTTTCAACCGCCGTCCGGCAGCGCACCTCCGAGATCGGCGTGCGTATGGCTCTGGGAGCGGAAAGAAGCAATATCTTCAAACTTGTGGTCCGCCAGGGACTCGGGTTGAGCGCGGTGGGCATTGCTGTAGGGTTAATAGCTGCATTTGTCCTCACCCGCGTGATGGCGGCGATGCTGGTGGGGGTGAAGCCTACTGACCCGGCGACGTTCGCCGCGATGACCGTGGTGTTCTTTGCGATCTCGGCGCTTGCATCGTGGCTCCCCGCCTGGCGCGCGGCGGGAATGGATCCCACGACCGCCCTGCGCGAGGAGTGAGATTCTCCGCTAACCTTGACGGCCCTCAAGCACGCGTTCCCGGGAGACGGACGGGTGCTGAGGGCTGAGCTTTGCTAGAATTTCCTCGGTGCGCAAAATTCCCCCCAAAGCCTGGGCCCTGGCGCTCGTGTCCAGTGGACTGCAAATCATCACCTTTCCCAAGGCATCGTTCTATTTCCTTTGCTGGATAGCCATGGTTCCCCTGCTCTATGCGTTGCTGCGTGGGCGGGGCGGCGAAGGCGAGCTATTGGATTCTGAGGGGCGTTCGCTGCGCCCGTTCACCTTGTTGCAGGGATTCGCCGTTGCCTGGGTGAGCGGCGTGATCTGGTACCTGGGCACCTGCTACTGGATCTATCCGGTGATGAACGGCTACGGCAACCTGGGCGCGCCCGCCGCCGGACTCATCGCTTTGGGCTACTGCCTGATTATGGGAATGCATCACGGCGTCTTTGGCCTCCTGGTGGTCCTGATGGCGCGGCGTTCCGCCCTGGGTAACCGTGGGCCGCTGTTTATGGCGCCATTCTTCTGGGTGGCCATCGAGTTCTTTCGCGACCGCGTTACTGGGGTCCCGTGGCAGCCGCTCGGCGGCGCCCAAGTGGACAACATTCCCTTTGCGCGCATCGGCGCGGTCACCGGCGTTTACGGCCTGTCCTTTGCCGTGATGCTGGTGAATTGCGCTTTTGTGGCGGCGCTCCTGCTCTATGGCCGACGGCGCATCAATCTGTTGATTGCGGCGGCTGCGGCGGCAGTCGCGTTGCAGATGGGCATCTTTGCCAAACCGGCTCCATTTCCAGCTGGCTACGAAGCGGTGCTGGTGCAGCCCAACGTCCCGGTACTCGACCAAAATCAGTGGACCCCGCAGTTTTTTGACCAGACCATCAGCGCCCTGGCGCAGTTGAGCGTTACCGCGGCGGCCACGCCTGCGGGAAGCCATGTCGAGTTGATTGTCTGGCCGGAATCGCCGGCCCCGTTCTGGGTGGGCGAGCCCAAGTTTCAGCATTGGCTGGCAGCGGTTGCCCAGACCACCCATTCCTATGTGGTTTCCGGCAGCACGGCCGTAGCCCCGAGCAAAGATCCGCAACAGCCGTTGATTTACAACTCGGCTCTTGTCGTGGAACCGAACGGACGCGTCCTGGGCCGGTATGACAAGATTCACCTGGTTCCTTTCGGCGAGTATGTGCCCATGCAAAGCTGGTTGTTCTTTGCCAGCAAGCTCACCCGCGAGGTGGGCGACTTTGCCCGCGGCACAGAGCGAAGAGCCTTTGACATGAACGGGCTCAAGGCGGGCGTGTTCATCTGCTATGAGTCCATCTTTCCCAATGAGGTGCGGCAGTTCACGGCCAATGGCGCGCAGGTCCTGATCAACATTTCTGACGACGCCTGGTACGGCGAAACCAGTGCGCCCTTTCAGCATTTGCAGATGGCGCGCATGCGGGCCATTGAAAACTATCGTTGGATCCTCCTCGCCACTAACAATGGGGTTACAACTTCGATCGATCCTTATGGGCGAATCGTAAGAAGAGCGGAACGCAACGTTCGCACTGCCTTAACGGTGCCGTTTGGCGGACAAACGGAAGTGACTTTCTACACCCGCTTCGGCGACGTGTTCGCCTGGCTGTGTGTGATAATATCTTTGTTGGTAGTTTTCGTGCGCGTTCGCTTCCGGGCGCGTACCATGATCGAAGCTCCATCGGCATCGTGACTTATGGTTGAAGAACTCGAACGCGAATACGCCGCCATCCGTGACAAAGTCGCGGACCTGCGGAACTATCTTTGACGCCGCCTCCCTCCGCAATCAATTAGCTGAAATCGAAACCAAGGTCGCCGATCCCGGCGTGTGGTCGGACCAGGAAAAGTCGCAGCAGCTCATGCGCCAGCGCAAACGCCTGGAAAGCGCGCTGGCCAAAGATGCCGAACTGGCCCGCCGCGCCGGCGATATCGCCGCCTACTTCGATCTGGCGCATGAAGGCGAAGCGGTCATCGACGACCTGAAGAAAGAAATCGACGGTCTGCGCGAATTCACGGAGAAGCTGGAAACCGAGACTCTGCTCTCCGGAGAAAACGACGCGCGCAACGCTATCGTGACCATCCATCCCGGCGCCGGAGGCACCGAGTCGCAGGATTGGGCGGAAATGCTGCTGCGCATGTACCTGCGCTGGGCTGAGCGCCAGGGCTTTCCTGTGGACATGAACGAATACCAGCCAGCCGAGGAAGCCGGCATCAAGTCGGCCACCTTCAGCGTGAACGGCGACTACGCTTATGGCCTGCTCAGCAGCGAGATCGGTGTGCACCGGCTGGTGCGTATCTCGCCTTTCGACCAGCAGAGCCGGCGCCATACCTCGTTTGCCAGCGTCTTTGTGTCGCCGGAAATCGATGACTCGATCGCCATCGAGATCAAGCCCGAGGACATCCGCGTGGATACCTACCGCTCCGGCGGCAAAGGCGGCCAGCACGTCAATACCACGGACTCAGCCGTCCGCATCACGCATTTTCCTACCGGCATTGTCGTGGCTTGCCAGAATGAGCGATCCCAGCACAAGAACCGCGACAAGGCTATGAAGATCCTCCGCTCCAAGCTGTATGAATACGAACTGGAAAAGAAACGTGCAGCCACAAAAAAAGTGGAAGACTCAAAGCTGGATATTGATTTTGGCTCGCAAATAAGGTCTTATGTGTTGCACCCCTACCGGCTGGTCAAGGACCATCGCACCAAGGTCGAGATAGGCGACGTTGATCGCGTGCTCGATGGCGATCTCCGGCCATTGATTCGGGCGTACCTGCTGGCACGGAGGAACGAGAAATAAGGCCGACAATTTTGCTTTGGGGCCGGCTGAACGGTTGGACCGAAACAACAGGAAATCAGCATGTCTTCCATCTTCGATCAGATCAAGGCTAATGCCGTACCGGCAGGCGTGATGCGCTCGGCGGCGAAAGGCGCGCTGCCGGTTCCACCCAGCGAGACGCTCGAGATCCTGGTGTATCTCACCCAAAATCCAGTCTTCGGCTTGGACGCCAAAATGACGCTCGCGGGATGGGACATCGCATCGGCACTCAAGGTACTGTCCAATCCCGGCGCTCCGCCGAAGGTGCTCGGATATTTCTGGATGGAGACAAACCGGCGTCCATCGTTGATGCCGGCATTGATTGAAAACCCGGCCATCACCGAAAGCATGTTGATCGAACTGGCTGCGAGCTGCTCTCGCGAAATGGTTAGCGTCATACTGGCCAGTCCCCGGATACGTCGCTCCCAGGCCCTGACGGAAGCTCTGGCCACAAACCCTGAGCTCACACCCAAGGAGCTGCAGTCGCTGCAAGAGGCGGCTCCGACGGCGTCTGAGACAGCATCTGAGGCGGCGTCCGAAAACGACGCGGAGGCGGAGGCGGCCCACGACACTTGGCGACAGCAGCACGCGGCTGAGATCGCGGCCGAAGAAGGCAAGCCCTTCGCGTTGACCGGCCGGGATGACGACGAAGAGCCGGCGCTCGACGCACCCGCGGCCGGGATTGCAGCGTCCTCCAACATCGAAGCCCAGCCGTCTTCCCCGGATCCTTCTCAAGCCGCGGCTGTACTGGCCTTGAGCGCGCATGCCCGGGCCAAAGCGCCCCTGGATGAAAAGGAACTTTCCGTACTGCAGAAGGTAGCCCGTATGAAGGCCGGTGAGCGGGTCAGAATGGCTTTTAGCGGCGGCCGCGAAGAGCGCCTGATTCTGATTCGCGATGGCGCCACGGTCGTTCAGAATGCCGTGCTGGCTTCGCCTAAGCTGACGGAGCCCGAGGTGGAAACCTTTGCCGCCGCCAAGAATGTTAGCGAGAACGTGCTGCGCGAGATCGCCCGCAATCGCAGGTTTATGAAGAATTACAACGTAGGGCGCAACCTGGTGAACAACGCCAAGTGCCCCCTGGATCTGGCGCTCACCCTGGTCAAGAATCTCATGGTATATGACTTGAAAAGCCTGCGTTTCAACAAGGCTGTTCCCGAGACTATCCGTCAAGTCGCCGGCAAACTCTACCGTGAGAAGACCGGGCCCGTGAGAGAGAGTAAGCGTAGATAAGCAACGCCCGACGCTTCTGTTGGGGTCTCGCCTTCGCCGGGCACTTCTCTTAGAATGCTCGTAAGCACGGAGCCCTATGTGACGTTTAGCGCTGACGATGAAATCGGCAAGCTGTTGCGAAGTTCCAAGACGATTGCCGTCGTTGGCTTGTCGGACAGCCCGTTGCGGCCCAGCCATGGTGTAGCGGCTTACATGCAGAGTCACGGCTACCGCATCATCCCTGTGAATCCCGCCGTCAAAGGAGCTCTGGGCGAAAAGGCGGTGGCATCGCTCTCCGATGTCAAAGAGAAAATCGATATTGTGGACGTCTTCCGCCGCTCCGAATTCGTCCCTGAAGTCGTGGATGAAGCCATCCGCCTGAAAGTCCCGGCGATCTGGATGCAAGAAGGCGTCATTCACGAACCAGCAGCAGAAAAGGCCCGCAAGGCCGGCATCTTCGTGATCATGGACCGGTGCATCCTGAAGGAGCATCGGGCCAGGTTCCACTAGGCAATTTCTCAATCGCGACAAAAAGACCATGGCTCCGCCAATGCCCTTTTCGACGGCATTGATACGAGAACTCGTGGGCTCCCTACTGGGTGCGAGGATCGTCGCGGTATTGTGCAGCATAGTTCGTCTGCCTGCTCAGGCGAAATCGAACGGTGCAATGCCACGCGCCATCAGCTCCACGGCTAACGGCACGGACATTTGCGAAATCTCCGAGAGCTTGAGAAGCAGCGGTATCCCGTTCGCTGAGAAGCGGGTCGCCGGCGAACTTGAGGTCCTCAGTCCACTGCAACGGATACCCTCCTCCCCACGCATGGAAGTGGATATGCGCCGGAATCGAGCGGCTCGGGTAAGGCGCTGGCCGGATGGTTCGAAACTCGAAGTGACCAGTGGCGTCGGTCCTGGCCCAACCGTGGAGCCGCGCAATGCGGTTGGCATCGTTGTGATACAGGCCAGTAGCGTCCGTTTGGTAAGCATAGATGGTGACCCCGGAGGCCGGCGTGACGCCATCCGGCGCCAACACCTGTCCACTCACGATTAACTTTTCGCCGGGTTCGGAAGGCCCCGCGATGATGCTCGTGGCGCTAACCTCGTCCGGAGGCTGCGGCGTGGGAGGCGGGCCACTCTGGGCCGCAACCAGCGACGCAAGCATGAGCGAAACGGCAAGAAGGAACCAGCGATGAGCCATCATGGAGCACCTCCGGGGATCAAGACGCGCAACAGGCCGATGTGTTAACAGAAATGATCAAGATATTAGCTCTTGGGTTTTTTCCTCGGCATGTTTTCTTCTGCCTTGCCAGCTTCCTGGCGCTTGCGCCGTATTTCCTCCAATCGCTGCGTGAAAGCTTTCTCTTTGCCCTCCTCAGTGGGATGGTAGTACTGGCGTCCGCGGAGATTATCCGGCAGGCAATCCATGTCAGCGACTTTTGCATCCAGGTCGTGCGCGTACTGGTAGCCTTTGCCATAACCAACTTGTTTCATAAGCGCGGTCACGGCGTTGCGGATGTGCAACGGCACAGGCTCGGCGGCAGTCTTCTCAACGTCTTCCAGAACCGCGCTGTAGGCGGTGTAAAGCGCGTTGGACTTCGGCGCGAGCGCCAGGTAGCAGACGGCCTGAGCCAGGGCCAGCGCGGCCTCAGGCATGCCCAGAAAATCAACAGCATCTTTGGCGGCGAGACAGATGCTTAACGCCTCCGGCGCCGCCAGGCCGATGTCTTCCGAAGCCATGCGCACCACGCGCCGCGCGATATACAGCGGGTCTTCGCCGGACTCAAGCATGCGGCCCAGCCAGTAGAGTGAAGCGTCAACGTCACTGTTGCGCACCGACTTGTGCAGTGCCGAGATCAGGTTGTAATGCTCTTCGCCGGATTTGTCGTAGAGCAGGATGCGTTTCTGCAACGTGTCCCTGATGATCGCCTCGCTGATCTCGCCGTTTTCTCCCGCGGTGGCCGCGGCGACCTCGAGAACGTTGTAGGCAACGCGGGCATCGCCGCTCGAATATGCGGCGATCTGCGCAAGAATCTCATCCGTCGCACGCACCTTTAGCTTCCCCAGGCCGCGTTCGGCGTCGGCCAGGGCACGGCCCATGAGCACAACGATCTGTTCTTCGGTAAGCGGCTTCAGGATGTACACGCGGCAGCGCGAGAGCAGCGCCCCGTTGATCTCGAACGACGGGTTCTCGGTGGTGGCGCCGATCAGCCGGATGTTGCCGCGCTCCACGTGGGGCAGAAAAGCGTCTTGCTGAGCACGGTTGAAGCGGTGAATCTCATCAATGAATAGAATCGTGCGCGTGCCGTATTGCCGTGCCTTCTCCGCGTCGGCCATCACCTGCTTGATCTCCTTGATCCCGGAGAGTACCGCCGAGAACTCAATGAACTCCGCCTGGGTGACGTGGGCAATGATCTTGGCCAGCGTGGTTTTGCCGGAGCCTGGCGGTCCCCAAAAGATGATGGAGCCGGGATCGTCGCGCTCGATTTGCAGGCGCAGCGGCTTGCCCGGCGCAAGAATATCCTCCTGGCCCACGAACTCATCGAGCGTCCGCGGACGCATGCGGTCAGCCAGCGGCCGCCCGCCCTTGGCTCCTTGCGGTTCCGGTAATGGCTGGAAAAGACTCATAAAATCGGGTGATCGCCGTGACCCGGTGATCGGGTGATCGGCGGCTTCGCATCAGTACGTGCCTTCGTGGTCATGCTTTTGCAGTCCTACGGGATGCAGAAAAACTCAACATCAACTGGTTGGCTTCGCCTAGCAGGTCACGCATCTTCTCCGTCGAAACGATTCCAGCGTCTGTCAGCAGTTCAAGCCAGAAGACGGTTTCATCCGCCTCTTCCAGGACGACGCCCAACTTGGCTACGAACTCGGCTTTCGAACGTGCTCGGCCCACCGCTCTGTAATTCGCTGCCATCGAGGTCGCCGACCTCAGTACCTGGTTTGTGATTACGCCTGCAGCTCTCGTTCTAGGAAGTGCGTCAGACATCTTAATGACCCGCAACGCAAACATCTTCGTCCTATCTCTTAGCTCCTGATGCTTGTCAATGCTCATGCGTCCTTACTCTCCGATCACCGGATCACCCGATCACGGCGATCAGCCGATCTCTTTGCTCGTCTTTCCTGTCGCATTTCAAAAACGGATACTGATGCATGAACAGGGGCTGAAGCCCGTAGCATTTTAGAGCTCTTGCGGCCCGACTGAAGTCGTGCCCTGATACTTGTGTCGTTCATGGACGCTCTCCGATCACCGGATCACCCGATCACGGCGATCACCCGATGTTTTTGCTCCTTTGTCTTCGTCCTATCTCTTAGCTCCTGATGCTTGTCAATGCTCATGCGTCCTTACTCTCCGATCACCGGATCACCCGATCACGGCGATTACCCGATCTCTTTGCTCCTCTGTCGCCCAACTTCATACAAAATTATCGACGCCGCCATCCCCGCGTTGAGCGACTCGACCCGCGACGAATGGGGAATCGTGACCAGCTCGTCGGCGTGCGAAAGTATCTCCGACGGCAAACCTGCGCCTTCATTGCCGATCAACAAAGCCACCGGCCCGGTGAAATCGGCCTCATGCAGCGGCCGGCCTTTATGCGACGCACTGGCCACCACCCGATATTCATTCTTCTTGAGCAGCCCAATGGCCTCCGCCAGCTTCACGCCGATCAACGGTTCCCGGAATACCGACCCGGCCGAAGCCCGCACTACCTTGGGGTTCGAAGGGTGGACGGTTTTCTCGCCCAGCAAAACTGCGCGCGCCGCGAAGGCCTCGGCGGAACGGATAATGGTGCCCAGATTGCCCGGGTCCTGAATTCCGGCAACGGCCACGATCAAGGGAATACCGCCGGTCTGGTCCAGCACGTCTTCGAGCTTCGCCGGTTTCAACCTGACCAAAGCTGCCACGCCTTGCGGCGTCTCGGTGCTGACGGCGCTCAGGAAGATATCGTCGGCCAGCAGCAGCGCCTCGGTCTGGCCGGAGATCTGCGGCAGCAAGCGAGCGGCGTGGTTGCGTCCGCTCTGGCTGAAGAACACCGCCTGAAAGCGCAACCCGCTGCGGATGGCCTCTTCGATGATGCGCACGCCCTCGATAGCAATGAAGCCCTCGCCGGTCGGTTCGCCTTGAGTAAAGGCCTTGCGCAAGTCTTTGACCAGCGCGTTCTGGCGGCTGCTTACCGGACGCAACCGGCCTTCGACTTCGTTTTGCATGGCCATCGCAGCCATCATACTGACCTATCCGACCTTGCGGAAGCTTTCATCCTAGGCTTTTATGCCAAAGCTGGTTTATTCTTAATCGTTTATCCCAGGGGGACGGGCGCGGCCACCGGACTCGAGCGGCCGCAGCCGGGGAGTCGTTTTTTGGCAGCCGAAATCGTAAAGATCAACCCGGAAACACCCGACATGCGTTTGGTTTCCTACGTCGCCGACCGCATCAAAGCGGGACAGGTCGTAGGCATGCCTACCGACACCTTCTACGGCCTGGCCGCCGACCCGCTGAACCTGCGCGCCGTCGATCTGATCTACGACGTAAAATCGCGCAGCCGCCACAAGCCGCTCTCCCTGCTCATTGAGAGCGTGGAACAGGCCGAGTACCTGGCGCGTCCGCTGCCCGACGTCTTTCATGCCATCACCCGCAAATACTGGCCGGGACCGCTCACCATCATCGTGAAAGCGTCTTCGAGACTGCCGCTGAAGGTCACGGCCAACACCGGCAACGTGGCCTTGCGCGTGCCCGCGGCCAAGATCCCCGTGGAGGTGATCCGCGCTGCCGGCGTCCCCATCACGGCCACATCAGCCAACATCAGCGGCGCCAGTGAATGCACCACCGCCATCGGCGTGCGCGAGCAACTGGGTGGACGCATCGGCCTGATCGTGGACGGCGGCGCCAGCCCTCGCGAGGTGGCCTCCACCATCATCGACTTGAGCGAGCCCGACAAAGTCACCATCCTTCGCCAGGGCGCCATTCCCGAGAGCGAACTGGCTGAATTCCTCACCTGATGGCGGCGCGACTTTGGAAGAAATGGCCCTTGTGGCTCCTGGTGGCAGTCGTCGCTTATGTGGCCGCCGTCTATAGCAGCATCGTGGCCAACTCCGGCGGCGATCCTCTGCAACCGGCTGACGCCATCGTGGTCTTCGGCGCCGCCGAGTATGATGGCCGTCCCTCGCCGGTGTACAAAGCCCGGCTGGACCATGCCGCCGAACTCTACCGCCGGGGCCTGGCGCCAATGGTGATCACCACCGGCGGCGCCGGCGCCGATCCCCGATTCAACGAAGGCGAGGTCGGCCGCGAGTACCTCGCCAGCCTGAACATTCCCGATAGCCACCTGATTGCCGAAACCCAGAGTCCCGACACGGCCGAATCGGCCCGGCGCGTCGCCACCATCATGCGCGCCAACGGAATGCGGACATGTCTGGCGGTGAGTGACGCCTACCATATTTTCCGCATCCGGCGCATGCTCGGCCGCGAGGGCGTCACCGTGTACGGAGCGCCCCGCCCCAACTCCAAGCCGGCGACGTTCGAGAAGCGCCAAGCCGCGGTCTGGCATGAGATTGCGAGTTACACCCTGTGGCTGCTGCATTTGTCGTGAGTAGCTCCTGGCTGCTAGCTGCTAGCTCTTAGCCTTTAGCCCTTAGCTCTTAGCCTTTTTAGCCCTTAGCCCTTGGCCTTTGCTTTTCCGATCACGGCGATTTCGCGCGATGACGGCGATCCCGGCGATCTCTTCGGTCGGCTTCTGATCCGCGGCCATCCGCGTGATCCGCGGTAAGGGTTTGATGTCCCCATCTCCGCGATCTTTTGTTTTGGGTTTCCGATCACGGCGATTTCGCGCGATGACGGCGATTCCGGCGATCTTCTTGCCTGACCCATGTTGAAAACAAAGGGCATTCGGCAGTTTATTCGCGTTATCTTCGCCACCCACTCCCCCACCCCCCGTTTCACGCCACTTCACCCCATGTTCACCCCAAGTCACCCCAGAACCGCATATGCACTTGAATATGCAGAATTCGGTTCACGTCCGAATCCGCGGTCATCCGCGTAATCCGCGGTAAGGGTTTTGGTTTTCCGATTCCGGCGATTTCGCGCAATTCCAGCGATTCCGGCGATCTCTTGTTGTTGGTTTTCCGATCACCAGATCACCGGATCACCCGATTCTTCTACGCCCGTGGTCCCCGATGTGGCTGGGGCGGGTAGGTCGGTCGAGTCCCTCGGTTTGCTTGCGGGCAGAGGGCGTCGAGTCCGGAGGATTCGTTCCATGAAGGCGGTTCGCCATTTGCTTAGCCGTTGGCCTCATGTCGTTCGGTGAGCAGAGGCTGACTGGTGAAGCCGAATACATCATGTTGTCAAAGAGCCCGCCGCCGGCCAGGTTCGGTCCGGCGGGAGGAAGCTGCCGTAGGCGGCAGGCTTCCGTTACGATAATACTATATCGCATCAAAAATATCAACGATATTGTTAACGGCTTAGGCGCGCTTCTTTCATCTTCGAGCTGTCCTACCCGCGCGTCGCAGTCGCCCGGAAACGTCCCGTCGTCCCTCGGTTTCCCTCTGGAAAAGGCGTACTCACGAAATAGAGCGCAGAGGACGGCTTGCGCCCGCGAGACACGTATCAGGGCACGACTTGAGCGTTTAGGCTGACGCGAGCCTAGCGAGCGGAAGCCTGCGGAGTCGTGCCGTCAAGCACCCTAAAAACTCGGGCTTTTAGCCCGTGCGGTTTCTGTTCGCGCTTCGCTACTCTCCACCCCAAACACGCGAAGCTCGCGGCGGTGAATCCGCGTTCGAAATATTCTCGGCGCAACGAGCTCCTTCGCTCCTGCTGAGGCGTGCGGAATCATTTTTCAATTCGATCCCGACGGCCTCGCGATGCTCCAAGCGCCGGAGGCGCGACCACAAGGTAGCCCACCGCGGAACCGGGTCCCACCGTGCGCCCCTCGGGCGCACGGTGGGTGGTGGAGCGGTGGGTGATGATACGCGTTTTGATTTCGAGCGCCGTAGGTGCGACACATGTTTTTCCTACGCGTTTGGCATGCGCCATGAAAATCTCAAGCCTGTGCCGCGCCCTACGGGGCTCGCCTTATCTATCTCAGCTAACCCCGCCCGGGCGGGCGGGGCTACCTTGCGGTCGCGCCTCTGGCGCTCAGATCGCAGTGGAATGCGCCTTTTCGTGCACCTGGAGCATTTCGATCGGCCTCAGGGCCGAAAGGCCTTGGTTTGGACCGCTACAACGCAGGTCTAAATAAAGACCTGCTCCACCCCGCATTGTCCAGACCGTTTATGAAACCGGCTAAAATCAAGACCATGGTGGACGAAGCCATCACCGGGTTTGTCCTGGCCGGCGGGAAGAGCACACGAATGGGCAGGAACAAGGCGGAGCTGTCGTTGCATGGCCGCACGCTGCTGGAAACGGCTCTCGAAGCCGCGCGCGAAGTAACCGGCGAAGTCTACATCCTGGGTTCGCCGGATCTTTATGGCGGCTGGGCCCCTGCCATAGCCGACGTTTTCCCCGGCTGCGGGCCGCTGGGCGGAATCCATGCGGCGCTCAAGCGCACGAAGACCGAGTTCAACCTGATCATCGCCGTGGATACGCCGTTTCTTTCCGGCGGCTTGCTGCGGTATGTGACGGAGCGAGCGCTGGCCGCGCGGGCCATGGTGACGGCCCCCGAAGTCAACGCCTATCCCCAGCCGCTGTGCGCGGTGTACTCGCGGGCTTTCTTGCCGGTCGCCGAACGCGCGCTCCGGGCCGGCGAGTTCAAGATCGTGCCTCTGTTCCCTCAGGCGGGAACGCTGCTGATTGGGGAAGCGGAGCTCAAGCAGGTTGCCTTCAGCGCGGAGATGTTTGAGAATTTGAACACGCCCGAAGATCTGGAGCGAGCGCGGCGGCGCGGACCGGACAGGACCTCATGAACAACCATCAACAACCCCATCCGCATCATCACGCGGAGAGCGAGCAGCCGCAACCTTACATCGAGTTCAAGGACGTGTCCAAGTCGTTCGGCGACAACCGGGTCCTCGACGATGTGAGCTTCCAGGCGCTTCCCGGAGAGACCCTCTGCATCCTGGGCCGCAGCGGCGTGGGCAAGTCGGTCTCCCTGCATCACATCATGGGCTTTCTCAAGCCGGACGCCGGACGCGTGATCGTGGCCTTTGAAGATATCACTGACTACGGGGAAGACGATTTGGAGCGCATCCGCAAAAAAGTCACCATGGTATTCCAGAACGGCGCGTTGTTCGATTCGCTCAGCGTGGGCGAAAACGTGGCCTTCCCGCTGCGGGAGCGGCGCGATTTGGACGAGGCCCAGATTTTCCAGATCGTGGACGGCCTGCTCGACATGGTGGGCGTGAAACCCATGCGCGACCTGTTCCCCAGCGATCTCTCCACCGGCATGAAACGCAGTGTGGCTATCGCCCGCGCTCTCTCGGCGCAGCCGGAGTGCATTCTCTACGACGAACCCACCACCATGGTGGACCCGCTGATGGCCACGCTGCTGGGCAGCCTGATCCAGAAGCTCAAGGACCAGCTCAAGCTCACCAGCATCGTGGTGACGCATGATATGCGCCTGGCCAAAAAGTTGGCCGACCGCATCGTCTTCCTGCATGAGGCGCGCGCCATTTTCGTGGGCACCGTCCAGGAGATGGAGCACGCGCCGGAGGAAGTCGTGCGCCAGTTCCTGGAGCTGGATGCACTGGTCGTCCCCGGCGCCGACGGCAGCGGCTTTGGGGAGGTCCATCCCTGATGGATTCCAGAATTGCTGGAGCCGGCAACGTTGTTTGGATCGGGGCTAAAGAGAGTGCGTGAGAACTAGAGAGTTGCTCTTATGATCTCGTCATCCCGACGGCCGTAAAGCGAGCGCGCGTTCTCATCAAGCGCGCGAGTAGGCCGGAGGGACCTTGCGTGTGCCGCTCGAAGATCCGCAAGCTGCGAGGAAAGGTTGACACGCCGCCTGAAGCTGTCATCTCGACCGAGCCCAAGGGAGCGCAGCCGGGGTCCCCGCAACGCGCGTTTTTCGCGTTGTGGGGTGGTCGTAGCGACCTGGGGCGAGTGGAGAGATCCCGAGGATGCGTCCTCTCCCATGCTGATACGAGGTGTTCTTCCCAGGCTGCTAGCGCTACCTTTTCGCAACTGACGCCCAGGCGCTGGCGTCTCTACGACAAAGACCATTTATTCAAAGGATGACCGCGGTGGCGCTACCTCGCGTTTGATTGGGGCAGGGAAAATGCGGTTCGGGGACGGCCTTGGGTAAGAATTCCCTGAATCAGCATCGCAGGTAAGCTTCCTTGGGATCTCTCCGCGCGCCCTCAGTCGTCCGCTCGAGCGAACTTCCTCGGGCTTGGTCGAGATGACAGGCCCTGCCGGTGTGGTGATCCAACGAGGAGAGAGAGTTAGACCACCACGGTTTCCTGGTATTCGCCAAACACACGGCGCATCGCGTCTGAGATCTCGCCGACGGTGCAATAATTTTCCACGGCATGAATGATGCGCGGCATCAGGTTCTCGCCGGAGCGAGCAGCTTCTTCCACGCCGCGGATACCCGCTTCCCAACTTGACCGGTCGCGGCGCGCGCGCAAGGCTCGCAAGCGTTCTACCTGGCGGCGTTCCAGCGCCTCGTCGATCCGCTGGATGGGAACCGGCCTGTCGCCTTCGCTCTGAAAACGGTTTACGCCCACCACCACCTGCTCCAGGCGGTCCACCGACTGCTGGAAATCGTAGGCCGCGTTCTGAATCTCCTGCTGGATGTAGCCCAACTCGATGGCGCGCAGGGTGCCGCCCAGGGTGTCAATTTTCGCGAGATAAACTTTGGCGCGATCTTCGATCTCGTTGGTGAGCGACTCGATGTAATACGATCCCGCCAGCGGATCCACGGTGTTGGGCGCGCCGGTCTCATAGCCGATGATCTGCTGCGTGCGCAGCGCGATGCGCGCCGAGTCTTCGGTCGGCAGTCCCAGCGCTTCATCGAAAGAATTGGTGTGCAACGATTGCGTGCCGCCCAACACCGCGGCCAGGGCCTGCAACGCGGTGCGGACGATGTTGTTCTCCGGCTGCTGCGCCGTTAGCGTGGAGCCGGCGGTCTGGGTGTGAAAGCGCAGCATCATGGAGCGAGGATTCTTGGCTGCAAAACGCTCTTTCATGATGCGCGCCCACATGCGGCGCGCGGCGCGATACTTGGCTACTTCTTCCAGGAAATTGTTATGCGCGTTGAAGAAGAATGACAAGCGCGGAGCGAAGCGGTCCACGTCCAGCCCGGCGGCGACTGCTGCCTGCACGTAGGCAATGGCATTGGCCAGCGTGAACGCGACTTCCTGCACCGCGGTGCCGCCGGCCTCGCGCATGTGGTAGCCGGAGATGGAGATGATGTTCCACTCGGGAACGTTCTGCTCGGCGTAGGCAAACATGTCGGTGATGATGCGCATGGCCTGGCGGGGAGGATAAATGTATGTCCCGCGGGCGATGTATTCCTTCAGGATGTCATTCTGCACCGTGCCGCTGATCTTGCCCACGTCCGCGCCCGACCGCTTGGCCACCGCGACGTACAGCGCCAGCAGGATTGACGCCGTGGCGTTGATGGTCATCGAGGTCGAAATCTTTTCGAGAGCGATGCCGTCAAACAAGCGCTGCATGTCCTCGATGGAATCAATGGCCACTCCCACCTTGCCCACTTCGCCGATGGCCATGGCGTGATCGGAATCCATGCCAATCTGCGTCGGCAAATCAAACGCCACCGAAAGTCCGGTGGTGCCGTGGGCCAGCAGGTACTTGTAACGTTTGTTGGATTCTTCGGCATCGCCCATGCCGGCGTACTGGCGCATGGTCCAGAGACGTCCGCGGTACATGGTGGCCTGCACGCCGCGGGTTAAGGGAAATTCTCCGGGATAGCCGGTGTCGCGGTCGTAGTCCCAATTCTCCAGATCGGCCGGAGTATAGAGTGGGTGGTGGTCGGGAGTTTTTGAGGGCCCGATTTCAGGCTTGAGTTTTAGGCCGTCGGCCATCGCGTTCTCCTACCGCCTCCTGGTGCGTTTCGCTCTTACAAACGAGAGCACGGTGAACCACCCGCAGACCAGAGTCAAAGCGGTCACGGTCAGGAATCGGCGATGGTCCGCCAGGTGGTCCGCCCGGTACTGCCGGACCAGGGCAGACGCTCCGCCTACCGTGAGTGCGGCAAACATCAGCCCGGTCACCTCCAGCCAGAGCGCGTAGAACGTCTTGGCGGCGGTTATGACAAAGCCCTTGGCCGCTACCAGCACAGCGTGGGCCACGCGATTGCGGCTCTGAAAGGGACCCTTAGCCGTGGTTATTTCAGGCATTTTCGTAATTGTAGCCGGAATTCGAGAGACGCTGTTAAACAATGAAACACCCAGGCGGCGCCCGGCATCTTAAATAACTGGGAAGGGGATTGCGCTTGAATGCCCGGCTCAAACGATTGATCAAGGAACTGGGCGAGGCCATCAACGGCTCGCTCACCGAATCAGACCAGATTGCCAAGGTGATCGCCAAGATCAAGGAAGAGGGTTTCGACATCTTTCTGGTTCTGGAGGCCACGGTCGGCTTCAATCGTCATGAAGATGAGGCTCGACCGTCTTCTCCCGAACTGGTCAGTCTGCGCCGCAAGAGTTCCGATCCGGAGTTCACCATCAATGCCCACGATGTGCGCTTTCTGAAGTCGCTGCGCATCAGCGTCGACGACGCTGCCTAGCGCTGCCGCAACCGGCCCGGCGCGCCGTACAGGCTGCGCCGGGCATTTTCTTTTCTGGTAGCATTACGGTTGCCTTGCGGCGGCCGGGAGTCTATGAAAGACACACTTGGAATTTTGCTGGCAGGCGGCGCCGGCGAGCGCCTGTATCCCCTAACCCGGGACCGGGCCAAGCCTGCAGTCACCTTCGGCGGCAACTACCGCATCATTGACGTGACTCTCTCCAATTGCGTCAACTCCGACCTGCGCCGCGTGTACATCCTCACCCAATACAAAGCCCTTTCGCTCAATCGTCATATCCGCGAAGGCTGGGGTTCGGTGGTGGCGCACGAGTTGGGCGAATTCATTGAGATCCTGCCGCCGATGAAGCGGGTCAGCGAAAACTGGTACCTGGGCACCGCGGACGCCGTGTACCAGAACATCTACTCCATCGGCACCGAGGAGCCCAGGCACGTCCTGATCCTTTCCGGCGACCACATATATAAGATGAACTACCAGCTCATGCTGGACCAGCACGTGGCCGCTGGAGCCGACGTCACGCTGGCCACCATCCTCATCGATCCCACGGAGTCTTCGCGCTTCGGCGTGCTGGCGATTGACCGCAGCGGAAAGATCACCGGCTTTGAGGAGAAGCCGGCTATCACCAAGATGCGCTCGCCCTACAACCCGGAGATGGTCTCCGGCTCCATGGGCGTGTACCTGTTCAACACCGACGTGCTGTTGCCGGTTCTGCTCAAGGACGCCGAAGACACCAGCTCGTCGCACGACTTCGGCCGCGACATCCTGCCCCGCATCCTGGATCAGTACCAGGTTTATTCCTACAACTTCATCGACGAGAACCAGAAGGAAGCGCTCTACTGGCGCGACGTGGGCACGCTCGAAGCTTACTACGAAGCCAATATGGACCTGGTGGCGGTTTCGCCGGTGTTTAATCTGTATGACAAGCACTGGCCTATCCGCACCACGCAGCGGCAATACCCGCCGGCCAAGTTCGTCTTCGCCGAGGCGGGACGCAGCGGCATGGCGCTCGATTCCATCGTCTGCCCCGGCTGTATTCTCTCCGGCGGCGCGGTGCGCAACAGCGTGCTCTCGCCCGACGTGCGCATCAACTCCTTCGCCGACGTGGACGCGAGCATCATCTTTCACCACGTCAACGTCGGACGCCGCTGCCGCATCCGCCGCGCCATCATCGACCGCGACGTCCACATCCCCGAAGGCGCCGTCATCGGCTTTGACCCCGACGAAGACGCCAAGAACTACCTGGTCACTGAAACCGGCATCACCGTGGTCACCCGCGACTACTCGCTCTTCGAAAGCCCCGTCGCCGTGGATTACTTCACGTCAGAGTGAGCGCTCTATTTGCCTGCTTGGTTGAGCGGAACTTGCCCTCGTCTGTTTCAGGCCACCTTCGCGGCTCGGGAGACCTGTGCGAGAAACGTGAGCAACGTGCTGTTCACCTGATCGCTGTGCGTCCAGGCAATGCCATGCGGACCGCCTTCGATGACCACAAGCTCCGCTCCCTTCACGTACTGGGGCATGCGTTTGCCGGAATTCGGGAAGGGGACGATCTGGTCGGCATCGCCGTGGATCACCAACGTAGGCACGTCGACGCGCTTGAGGTCGTTGCGGAAGTCCGTGCCCCAGGCATCCACACAATCCAGCGCTCCTTTCGGGGAGCAGGCTACAGAGATGTTCCAGCTGGCCTGCACGGCTTGGTCGCTGACCAGCTTCCCGCGCAGCTTGTCAAAGTTGTAGAACATCTGGCAGAACTGGAACAGGAAGGCGGGCCGGTCGGCGACGATCAATTTCTTGAATGCTTGAAAGACGCTGCTGTCCACGCCGTCGGGGTTGTCGGGTGTCTTAAGAAAGAAGGGCGGAATCGCGGAGATGAACACCGCGCCGGTTACATTGTCTGTCCCGTACTTGCCCATGTAGCGGGCCACCTCGCCGCCGCCCATGGAATGGCCCACCAGCGCGAAATCGTTTAAGTCTAGCTTGGTGACGATTTTCTGCAGGTCTTCGGCGAAGGTGTCATAGTTGTAGCCGGTCCAGGGCTGGCTGGACTGGCCGAATCCCCGGCGGTCATAGATGATGACGCGATAACCTGCGTCCAGCAGAGGCTGCATTTGCTTCTCCCAAGCGCGTCCGGCGAGGGGATAGCCGTGAATGAGGATGACCGGCTTTCCCGATCCGTGGTCCTCATAATAAAGATCGATGTTGCCGGAGTTTTCCTTCCCGACTGTAATGTATGGCATTGTGTTCAGCTCCTTCAGTGAAATCCTCGGAACTCGGATGCCGAAGCAACGGACCGTGGTTTTCTCTGTAACCAGCTCTTAACAATGTTGCTGCGGCTCTCAGTGCCGCTTGGCGAGATCATCGGCCAGCAGCCGGGCTTTCATGGCCAGATTGTAGGCGCGAGTCAGATCGTTGGCCTTGGTGGCCTGCCGGCTCTGGTTCATGAAATCGCGAATCTGGGTGACAACAGCCTGTTCGTCGGGGGAGAGCTGGCGCTTGATGCCGTTCAGGCTAGCCTCAGTGTTTTGCAGCA
>DATDGY010000011.1:0-73070 GCA_036521855.1 Candidatus Angelobacter sp. | reverse complement strand
AAGTCGTCGCCCACCTGCGGCTCGCCCATCTCCATTTCAAACTCGAAGCTATTGCCCTCGCGTGAGATCAACTGGCAGTCCTTGAGGCCGGCGCCGGTGCGGATGGCCAGCTTTCCCGGGCTGCCGTTGGCCACCATATAGGCCGCGACGCAACGCGTGCCGTTGCCGGAGATTTCGGCTTCGCTGCCGTCAGCGTTGATCAGGCGGGCGCGCATGTCTGCATCCGGAGCGGGGAAGAGCCACTCCACGCCGTCGGCGCCGACGCCGTTGTGGCGGTCACAGATGCGCTTGCTGAATTGGTGCAGGTCCGCCGGCGCGTTAAGACCTTCCACGATCAGGAAGTCGTTGCCACAGGCCGACGTCTTGGTGAAGGGGAGCATCATCTAATCGACTTCGTGGTCGCGCCTGGCATCGAAGTTGCGCAGGTCTGCCGATTGCCGCATCCGGTCGGCGAGTTGCTTGTGTTCGCTGCGCGTACAATCCATCGAAAAGATGATCTTTGTCTTGCCGTTAACTTTGCTTACCCGCATGCGCTGCATGTCCCGATCTTGCTCTTCCAACACTGAATTCAGCTCTTGTACCACCTCATCGGCGGATTTGTCGGTGGTGATGGCATAACTGATGGAAAACGGTTTCAGACTGAGTCGAGTTTCCAACCCGCCCAGCAATAGTAGCGCTACGATGATCAACAGTGTAGAGAAGATCGCCATCAAGTACAGCCCACCGCCGCAAGCCATGCCGATGGACGCCACTACAAAGATCGTGGCGGCGGTGGTCAGCCCGGTGACGCCGCCCTTGTCGCGCAGGATGGATCCCGCGCCGATGAAGCCAATGCCGGGGATGATCTGCGAAGCAATGCGCGTGGCCTCATTCCCCTGGGCCAGGTCCATAGAGAGGACGGTAAACATGGCCGCGCCGAAACAGATAAACATGTTCGTCCGCAGTCCGGCGGCCCGGTGCTTGAACTCGCGCTCCAGCCCGATAATTCCACCCAAGACAGCGGCCAGCACCAGCCGCGCCAAGGTCCTCGAGAAGAGTTGCTGCAGCTCCGCCTGGGGAAAGAACAATGCTAATGCGTGTTCCATGGTCGAAATCTGGCCCGATTGTAGCACCGTCATCGCGGCATCGAGCGATAGATGACAGCCTGGACGCGGCCCGGAGTGCCAACTGTGGCAACGGTTTCGAGGTTTTGGGGAAACAAGCGCACGGAACGGGAGACGTCGTCGCCCGGGATGGCGATCACGTAATCGGCAGATTGCGCGGGATGGCTGAGCGCGTCTTCCCAGTAGGGCGGATTGCTCTCCCGCAGCACCCGCCGGAAATCGATGCCGGCTTCCTCAACGGCGCCGGGATGCGCGCTGCAATCCATCATCAGTGTGGCCGAGGCCGGGAGTCTCTTGAGTTCAACGGCGAGCTGCTGGTCGAAATCCATGCGGGCTTTGCCGTTGGCCACGGCCTCGCGGAGGCAGATGGGAGTTGCCCGCCAGAGGGAGGAATAGCTCAACGCCACGGCAACTGCCACCATGCCAGCCATCATCCGTGCCGGCGCGAACTTGGAGAGAAACTCGTACGCCAAAGCCACAAAGACCGCCACGGCCGGCAGCATCTGCAATCCGTAACGGACGTTGTAATAGCTGAAGGGCCACCAATCCGGAAAGTAGATGGGCACGCTGCCCCAGGCAACGGATATCACGTAGAAGAGCAGCGGTGTCCACAAGAGCGTCCAGGGCAGGAACCTGGGTGAGAAATAAATCGCGCTCAACACGGCAACGAAAGCGGCGATGAAGAGAAGATACTCGGCGTGTCCTTGGCCAACGTTCAGACGCGAAACTTTGAGCACGTAGAGCGCGGCGGTCCGCGGCGAGTTTTCTCCGGGATAGGTGGGCATGGTCGCGGTGCGGCTGCGCTGCTGAATGGCGTGCGCCGAGTAAGGTCCGTTGGCGAACTCAAGCGCGTTGGCGTAGGCCACATGGTTGTAAGCCAGCCAAAGGCCGGGAGTCAGCGCCGTGAGCAGCAGAAAATTCACCACGCCGCGGCGCACCGGGCAGGTGAAAGCGCGCAAGTTCCAGGCCGCGATCAACACGCCTAGGGAAAGCACAGCTGCCAAGAACCAGGCATCGTAACGCACCATCATGGCCGCGGAGAGAGTGATAGCCGACTTCTCGATCGATCGTCGCGCTTGTTGCGGCTGATCTTTTGCCTGGCGTACGAATTCGCTCAAGAAAACCACTGTCCAGATGAAGAGCGCCAAATACAGCGCTTCTGTCATTGCGGTGGATTGCATGTAGATGAGGTTAGGATTGAGAGCGTAAATCAGCGCCGCGATCCAGGCGGCGCCGCGCGATGCCAGCCCGCGCACCAGGCGGAACACGCCCAGCGTGCCGGCGACAAACGCAAGCATCGAAGGAATTGACGCGCCTAATCCGCTGCGCCACAGCCACGTATTCGATATGAAGGGAACATCCAACAGGTGGGGCAGAGGCAGCCATACCGTTCCCAACTGAAAAAAGCCGGGCGTGCGCGAGTCGAAGACGCGCCGGGCGATGTTGATGTGGGCCACGGCGTCGCCGTACAGGAGAACGGCGCCGCGATGATCGTAGAAGAGTAGCGCGCCAGCGGAGACAAGAGTGGTCAACAAAATGAGCAGAACATGGTCGAGCGACCAGTAGGACCGGTGGAAGAGCGGCCCTTTAGGGTCGCGTTCGAGGTCTTTTAAGAAGCCGGCTTCAGCCATGGTGGTGTGCGGCCGCACTTCCACCTTCCCGGCCGTCATTCGATGTGCGTGAGTTCGCGGAAGACCTGGTAGCGTTCTTCAATCTCCTCACGCGTGAGGCGTTGTAACCGCTCGGTGCCGAAGGCCTCCACGGCGAACGAGCCCATCACGCCGCCGTAAAACATGGCGCGCTTGAAGGTGTCGCGCGTCAGGGCGTTTTGCGATGCGATGTATCCCATGAAACCTCCGGCAAAGCTGTCTCCGGCGCCGGTGGGATCGGTGACGACTTCAAGCGGCAGCGTAGGCGCGCGGAAGGGATGGCGGCCAATGCCGAAGGCCCCGTCCTCAAAGAAAACAGTCGCGCCGTACTCGCCATGCTTGATGACCAGCGCTGTGGGGCCCATGGTCAAGATTTTTTGGGCGGCCCGGGCCAAACTCAGATCCTGGGCCAGCATCTTGGCTTCAGTGTCATTGATCAGCAGGGCGTGGATGCTCTTCATCATCTCGCCGAGCGGTCCGCGGGAGCCGTTGATCCAGTAGTTCATGGTGTCGCCCGCGACGAACTTGGCTGCGGGCAACTGCCGGCGCACGTTGAGTTGCAGCACGGGATCAATGTTGGCCAGGAAGAGATAGCCAGTGTCCTTGAATTTCTCCGGGATCTGCGGATTGAAATTGGCAAAGACGCCGAGCTGGGTGTCCAGCGTCTTGGCATCGTTCATGCTCTCGCCGTACTCGCCCGACCAGAAGAAGCTCTGTCCTTTTTCGCGAGCGATGCCGCTCGTGTCCACGCCGCGGACGCGCAGCACCTGCTCTTCTTTTTTGGTGAAGTCATCGCCCACCACGGCGACCACGCGAACGTCGGTGAAGAAACTTGCAGCGAGGGCGAAATAAGTGGCGGCGCCGCCGAGAATCTTGTCTCTCTTGCCGCTCGGAGTCTTGACTGCGTCAAAAGCAACTGAACCAACCACCAGCAGTGACACTTAGGCTTTGGCCTCCTGGCCCTTATCGAGGTATTTGTCCAGCAGCAAGCTGAGTTTTTGCCGCGTGGCGGCGGGCACCTTCGCTGGATCGGTGAGGATGGCGAACTGAAGCGCCGATCCGCATTTGCACTTGCGTTCGCGGGGCATGAGGGCCACGGCCTGCTTCACCACGCGCCCCGCATTCTCGGCGTTGGTGTTCAAGACCCGGACGATCTGCTCCACGGTGACCGCATCATGCCCGGGATGCCAGCAGTCGTAATCGGTGACCATGGCCATGGTGGCATAGCAGATTTCGGCTTCGCGGGCCAGCTTGGCTTCCTGCAGGTTGGTCATGCCGATCACGTCCGCGCCCCAGCTTCGGTACAGGTTGGACTCGGCCTTGGTGGAGAACTGCGGGCCCTCCATACAGACGTATGTCCCACCGGCCTTGCCCACTACGCCACTGTCCTTACAGGCCTGGCCGATCGTACATCCGACTTCGGGACATGTCGGATCGCCGAAGCCCACATGGGCCACGATCCCCTCGCCGAAGAACGTAGAGGCACGATGGAGGGTGCGATCGATGAACTGGTCGGGCACCACGAAGTCGGTGGGCTTATGTTCTTCCTTGAGCGAGCCCACGGCCGACACGGAGATGATGCGCTCCACTCCCAGCGCCTTCATCCCGTAAATGTTGGCGCGGAAGTTGAGTTCGGTGGGCAGCAGGCGATGGCCGCGTCCATGGCGCGCAAGGAATGCGACTTTGCGTCCTTCCAAACTGCCCAGAACGAACGCGTCCGAAGGCTCGCCGAACGGTGTAGGCACGTTTTCTTCGCGAACGCCGGTCAGTCCGGGCATGGAGTACAGCCCGCTACCGCCAATGATTCCGATTTCTGCCTGCTGCAAAAAAGAATCTCCTGGGTGGAATGCCAAACTTTTGATTATAACCAAGGTCATCCTCGCAGGAAGTAACTCGCCGTCGACGGTCACTGATCTCCCTTGAAAGTCCGCGGCTTCAAGCCGGGTCGGGTAAGAGTCCCAGCCGGGTAAGTTCGTTGCGAAGGGCGGGTGGGTCGGTAAAGTGAATCCCGTGCATCCCGAGTTGACGAGCGGAGTTGACATTGCTTGCGTGGTCATCCACATAAACCGCGTGCGTGGGATCGATCGCATACCTCCGCAATAACATCTGGAAGAGCTGTGGATCGGGTTTCAAGAGCCCTGCTTCTCCTGACAGCAAGATTCCCTGAAACCAGCGCAAGAACTCAAAACGCCGCAAGGCCCAAGGAAAAGTCTCAACTGACCAGTTACTCAGCGCATACAGAGGAATTTGGTTGGCTCGCAGTTCGGCAAGAATCGCCACCGAGCCCGCAATCGCCCCGCCCAGCATCTCCTCGTAACGCACGAACCAGGCGTCGATCAATTCCGATTGTTCCGGATGAGCTTTTTTGAGAAGAGCGCAGCCCTCCGCGAATGTCCGGCCTGCGTCCTGCGCCTCATTCCAGGATTGGGTGCAGACGGTGGCCAGGAACTGCTCCATCGCCGCGTCATCACCTGAGAAGAGCTTGCGGTACATGTATCGTGGATTCCAGTCGATCAGTACTCCGCCGAGATCTAAGATGGCAAGGGAGCGGGACTTGCTGTGCATTCGTTAACGTTCGCCCCCGGACGGCACACCATGCGTACTCTCCTGGGCCTGTTTCAACCCAGCCTGGATGAGTTTGTCGGCCGAGTCGGGATCAAAGCTTTCCACCGCCACCACCGCCGTGCCGGTTTGCTGGATGAAGATAAGTCCATCGGCGCTCTGATATTTGTCCAGCCCCGGATGCGAAGCGTCGGCCGCGGCATGCTGGAGTCCGGTATAGCGGTGCGGCAGAGCTGCGGCATAAATCTTAGCGAACTCTTTCGCGGCGGCTTCGCTCGACCACTTAGAGATGTAATAAAGGCCGACGTGAGCACTGGAGTTCTTGTCCGGCGGCTTGGCTCCCTTGCGGCCGGCAGCGTAGTAGGCGCCTCCGCGCCACTCGTGATTCAGGCGCTCGGCCACCGACTCGTCGGCGTAGATTTTCAGCAGGATCTCGACGTCCAGTTGGCCCACGGCGCCGGCGTCGTAGCTTTCATAGTCTTTTTTCAGGAAGCCGAGATCGGGAAGGAGCAGCGGCGCGATCCTGTGTCCGGCCAGATACTCCTTGGGTTCCATGATCTCGCGCGTGGTCTGCGGGAGATGGTCGAGCACGCCGGCATACGCCATTTTCTTGCCGCCGGCGACCAGCAACTCTTTAATGAAGCTCATTCCCTGGCGATAAGGGAAGATGAGAGCGTCCTGCAAAAGCAGAGGCGCGCTGTCAAAGACCGGGCTGTCGTTGCTTTTCTCCTTGGCGGACTGGCGGATGAAGAAGTCCACCAGTGCGGGAGTTTTCGCCACGCTGCCCCCGTCCGGAGCGAGCACGTAGTCCAGAAACACGATCATGGCCTGTCCTTCCAGGACCGCGGTGCGGCAGGTGGACTCTTCGTCATTGCGGATCAGCGCATTGGGGTCTTCCAGGCCGTGCTTCTCGATTTCCTCTTCGTGCTTGCTCATCTTTTCCAGGTTGTAGCTCTGGTCCTGGAGAGCATGGGTCAACTCGTGGGCCATCACCGGTTTCTGCATCTCCGGTTCATTCCAGTCCAGGAGGTTCATGGTCTTGGTCTTCTCGTCGTAGTAGCCGGCCACTTGTTCGGACAGCAGCTTGATCATGAAGGTATGGAGGTCGAAGTCGCGGGGCAGCCAGCCGAACTTCTTCAGCACCAGCTCGGAACGTTCGAAGCGGATGCGGTCCACGTCGCTTTCCATTTTTTCGTTGAGGTACTTCTCCACCTGCTCGCGGCTGACGATGGCCTTCTTCACGCTGTGTTTCACGGGTAACAACGTATCCTGGCTGGCGAAGAGGAGTACCTCATTCACCGATGCCAGCAGGTCCTTGGCTTCGTCCGAGGTGAGCTTATGCGGGGGCGCCGCGTCTTCGCCACTCGGCATGGGAGCCAGCGCCGGTTGGCCGGTCTTCTGGCTTTCTTCCGATGGCGAAGGCGCCGCCTGGGTGGTTGGCGACTGAGCCGGCGACGACTGCGGCAATGCCGGTTGCTGGCCCAACGCAAGGCCCAGGCACAGGAAAACAATAACAATTGGCAAAAGCGCCAAAGGGTTTCTTTTCATGGGGAGAGTAACGGGTTAGCTCCTTAACTCAACACGACCATAGGGCATGAGACAAAGTCGCGGGGGACAGTTTATTGTACGCCTCGTGGCTTATTGATTGGATGAAGGAACGGTCTGAAAGGTGAGCACCGCGAGCGGAAGAAATTGTAAAAGACGTGCAAAATTGTGCCCAGGCTCGTGGATTTAGATCCCTCGATCGCGATCCCCAGGATGTATACAATTTAGAGGGATGAACAAACCCCGCCCAATCAGAAAAACGGGAAGCGATGTCGTTTGACCCGAATCTTTTCGTCGCCAAGTGGTATTGCGGGCTGGTTCTCCCGGAAGACATCCCCAGCTTCGCAGCCGACGCGCCTGAAGCCGGCTTTGATGGGCCCGCGCTGCGGCGGCTGGCGGGCTTGGTCAAGCCCACATCTCTCGATGTCGGAAATCTCTTTGATCGCTTGCTTGACGAAATAGGCGGCGTCGAGGTCCGCAGCAGAACCCAGGCTATCTTCAAGCTCGCCAAGATTCTTGCCCAGGCGATTGTGGACGGGAAGATCGATCCTTTTGATGGAGCACGGAAACTATCGCGATACGCGCTGGAGGCAGGTTATCCAGAGGGGCTGGCTGAATTCGACCAATTGGCAGATGAGCCTCTGTGGGGCGACCATGCGCGAAGCCGCGCTTTGATCCGCGCCGACATCATTGCGGAAGCCAAGAAGCTGCTGGCACTTACGCCCGCATGAGCCGGGGCGACTTCCCGACGAAATCGCCCCGTTCATGGGTGCGCGCTTACCTTGAGCCGTTTTGCGGGCGTGAGCGAAGCGGAAGCCCGCAGGCGAAATCCCGAGCGCAGCGAGGGATCTCTCACTTCATTCCAGCAACGGCTCGGCCGCGCGGACATACTCTATGACGGAATCGCTCCAGCCATCGATGTGCGTCCACTGGCCATAGCCCACGCCGTTGTGGTAGCTGGCCACGTTGATTACGTAACCCCGGGCTTTGGGGTTGGGCACCGCATCGTGCGACTGCTCGTCGGTGATTACGATCAAGCGGTCGTACTTCTCGGTAATCTCGCCCAGGGCCTTGCCCAGGTACGTTCCGCTGTGGCGCTGGCTGGCGTTGATGGCGTCGCGCAGGGCGAACCCGCGCCGCGCCGGCGCCTGCACCAGGTTGTCGGAGAAGCTGTAGATGCTCACGTTCTCCGCGACCTCGCGCAGCAGCACCGCCAGCCCGTAGGCCGCATCGTTGCGGCGCATCTCCGAGCGACGTGCAAGCGGCGCGTCCATGGAGCCGGAGACGTCCACCAGCAGCACGGTCTTACCCGGCAGCTTGGCCTGGCCTTCGCTGGTTTGACCTTGCAAAGCCCGGAACATCGCCTGCTCCAGTTCCGCCTCCCACTGCGGCGCGTAACGCGCTGCGGCGATGAAACGGAAGGGAAGCACGCGCTCCGTCTTCATGCGCGCCAGACCGTCGCGAATGGCCTGCTCGGGAACCTGGGCCTCGGCCATGTTGCGCAGGTTGCGCAGCAAAGCCAGGGCGCCGAGCTTGTTCTCCGCGAGCAGGCGCTCCCAGCTCTGGCGCTTGTCGGCGCCCGACGAAAGCGCCACCTCCCAGGTATCGGGCGTGGCCAGTTGGTCCTCCACCAGGCGCTTCCACAGCTCGGCCTGCGCGGCATCCACCGGCTTGGCGTGGCACAGGAACAGCACGTCGCGCAGCTTGACCGGAGAGGCGCGGTTGTACTTGGCCAGCGCGTACTCGTCAAACTTGGTGAAGGCCGCAGCCAGGCCCTTCTTCACCTGCGCCGAGAGCGGCTGCTTGCCCTCGCTCCAGTAGAGCGCGATGAACTCCGAGAGCTCGTCGGCGCGCTGGATCACGCGCAGTAGAGTCTCGGCGACCAGATGACGGTGCGTGGCCAGCCGCGCCATCTCCCGCACCAGCAGCAACGGCGCGTGACGCAGCTTCATCTTTTCGCGGGCCTCCACCGCCAGGGCCGACACTTTCTCCGCCGGCACCTTGGCCACCAATTCGCGAACGCGGCCGGCGATGGCCACCCCGTCCTCATAGAACTGGTCTTCCCACAGCATGCACGCCAGCACCGAACGCCGGAGTTGCAGCTCCGGAGTGATGTGGCGAGCCAGCGCGCCCTCGTGGGTGCGCTCTGTCTTCAGCCACGGAAGATTGCCAAGATTCAAAGTGTTGATGCGGGCCATGGTCGTGGTCCTTTCTTTGGTTTCGGTAGAGACGCGGCATGCCGCGTCTCTACGAGAGAAAACTTTCGTCGGGGAATCGGGCGATGAAGGTGCGGCTGAGCTACGCCGTCGCCACCGACGGCGGCAGGAATTGAACCTGCGACCTTCCCGGCACGCCGGGACGCTCTACGAAGTAACCCTCATCTTCGCCACCGACGAAATCATTGTCAGTCCAGGAATGCGACATTCCGCATCGCAGCAGCCCGAGTCTCGGTGTTCATGAGAACCTCGTGCCAGCCCTCCAGGACAATCGTTTTGTGGTCGGAGTGACGGACCGTGCCGCGCACGAACGCTCGCGGGTTGCGGGCCATTTTGCTCCAACCAGGTTGCGTCCTGACCTTTTCGTTGAGGCGGGAAAATTCCGCCTGAGTCAGGCCGTTGGGATGGTCGCGGTTAACGTAAACCGTCTCGCCACCTTCCCGATAAAGCTCCTGGCAGGCATGCGGTTTGCCGCCGCCGCGCCGAAGAGGCTCATTCTTAAAGATCCGCTTGGGATCAACTTTTACGTGAGCCGCTGGAACGAAGAACCACTCGCCCTGGCGAATTCGCGCCTTGTTGATCAGGCGATGGCGGAGTCTAGCCCGCACACCGCTTTCACGCAGAACAACGGGTTCCGGTTTCAGGGCTTGTTTGGCCGCAGCCACGGTGCTGACTGGGCTGCGCTCCGGGATGGCAGCCACAAACCAGTGGCGTTCATCGTGCCCCAGCAGGAACCGGGATTTTGTTTCATGACCAGAGTTGTCCGGGACTCGCGCCAACAGCACGAGATGCCGTTCCCTGGGCTGTACTTCCAGAACTTCCACGCTGACGTCCGCCCGTTTGCTGACGAGAAAGTATTCTCCGTCGCGATCGCGGCGAACGTCCAGAGCAAATGGGCGAACGCCCAACGGAGATGGGCGGAGGAATCTAGTCCTCCGTGTGGCTTCTGGCTCACCGAACTTGACTCGAGCCCCCATCTTCAAGAAAGGGCGTTCGAACAGATCGGCACTTGACTTGCTTATGACATACATCGAGCTTCTTCGCTTTCCAAGGCACGGCCTAAGGTCGTGCCGGGTGAAATCAAACTGTTGATTCTCGCGGACCCCGAGGTCCACACTGTTCGTTGCTTCTCTGTGCGCGACCTTCGCCGCGCCTGATTGTCTTCATTGCAGACCTCCGTATGCAAATTCATGCCGGGGAACCGGCGACCCAGGTATCGTGCTCTGCCACTGAGCTACGCCGACCATCGGTCTTGCGCCCGGCAATCGGCGGCAGGATTCGAACCTGCGACCCGCTTATCAGGCTGAAGTAACCCGAATCTTCACCACCGGCAAATCATGTGATCGGAACGCGGCCGCGCGTCCCGGGCTATAGAGCAGTGACGCTGGAACCACGCATTAAACGGGGAACATTCGACCCGAGTGTAAAGGTTCGTCGTTCTTTTAACAGTTGAACTACGGCTCTCGAGAAGCCGGCAGGAATTGCACCTGCATCTACGAACAGAGAAGTAACTCTGGTCTCCACCACCGGTGACACATGCTTCCAACGTAAACTGCCCGGAGCTGAGTGTTGCAACGACTCGGCTCCATCTCTAAATCTCTTTGCCGGCACGGCAAGCCCGGGTATGTAAGGCCTCTCCAAGCCACTCGCTTCCCGCGAATACCCAGGCTTGCAGCGCCGGCAACACGTATCGACGCGCGACGACGGTATAATCGACGCGCAAAACCTTACCGGGGAACCAGCGATCAAAGTATTTGCCCGTTGCTCTATCCAGTTGAGCTACAGCGCCCGGGGCGCCGGCAGGATTCGAACCCGCAACCTACGGATTAACGATGTAACTCTGATCTTCACCACCGGTAAAACGTCAACTGTTGAAACACTCCTATGCCGGGGAACGGCCGGCCGTGGTTGGAGGCTCTCACGAACCTCCTTCGTCCCAAGCGAAGTAACCTCGACCTTTCACCACCGGCAAACTCCAGACGGAAAAGCAGACTCGGCTTCAGCCGCTGCAGGTATCAGCGCACGAGTTCACTCGTGCCGCTCAAAGGCCTTTGAAATCAAGGGCTTCAGCCCCTGAGGCTTCGCCGGGGGAACAAGCAGCTACGGCATTGGCGTGATTGAGACGATGTAGCCGAAGCCTTCGCCACCCAGCGGTTTAGTTGTTTAAAGGTTGCGTAGGACTGAAGCGCCTGAGGTTAGCTAAGGAAATAGTTAAACGCCCACAGGCTATTAGAACCGGGCAACGGTTCCGTCAGCCTCCGCACCGAGATTGGATTGATGCTCTTCATTGGGCGTTCTCCTACGCAAGAGCAGAATAGCAGACTTCTAGTTAGGCGTGAATGCAAAAAATACGGAATTGCAAAGAATAAATTGTGAAATGAAAAATTCTTACAGCGAACTGGCAAATTTTTAGTTGTCCGACAGCAGCACTTATGCCCAGAGGTGCCCATGGGGAATCTCTCCCCGCACCGCCGTCTGCCCTTTTCCGGTTTAGATGAATATGGATCCCTCACTGCTTTCGGGACAAAGAATTTGCAATCCACTCCGCCGCTTCTTTCGTCCCCAGGCTGCCGCCGATATCTGACGTCGTCTTCTTCTGGCGGACCGCTTCAAGCACCGCACGGTTGATGCGGTCAGATTCCTTCTTTAGACCCAGATGCTCGAGCATCATGGCGGCGGTCAAAATCGCGCCGGTGGGATTGGCGACGTTCTTTCCCGCAAAGGGTGGGGCTGAGCCGTGGACCGGTTCGAACATCGACGTCTTCCCGGGATGGATGTTGCCGCTGGCGGCCATGCCCAGCCCGCCCTGGAGGGCCGCGGCCAGGTCGGTGATGATGTCGCCGAACATGTTGTTGGTCACGATCACGTCAAACTGTTTGGGATCGCGGGCCATGTGCATACAGAGGGCGTCCACGTACATGTGGGTGGACTGAATGCCGGAATATTCGGCGGCCACGAGTTTGAATACGCGCTGCCACAGGCCGCCGGCATAGGTCATGACGTTGGACTTGTCCGACATCAGCACCTTCCTGCGGCCCTGCGCGCGCGCCAGTTCGAAAGCAAATCGAATCACCCGCTCCACGCCCTTGCGGGTGTTGAAGTCTTCCTGGGTCGCGATCTCGTCCGGCGTACCTTGCTTGAAGACCCCGCCGGCATCGACGTAAAGGCCTTCGGTGTTCTCGCGGACCACCACGAAGTCCACGTCTTCCGGCTTCACGTTCTTCAGGGGGCAGAGCGATTCGTCGAGGAGCTTCACCGGACGCACGTTGGCGTAAAGGTCCATCTTGAAGCGCATGCCCAGCAGGATCTCCTTGGCGTGGATGTTCGAGGGCACACGCGGATCACCCAGCGCACCCAGAAAGACGGCATCGAAGTCGCGGGCCAGCATGGTGAAACTGTCGGGCGGGACGGTGGTGCCGTCCTTGAGATAGCGGTCGGCCGACCAGTCGAAGGCCGTGAACTCGACCGCGGCTCCGGTGGCTTCCACGATTCTGATGGCCGCGGGAATCACCTCTTTGCCGATGCCGTCGCCGGGGACGACGGCGATCTTCTTATTTGCCATAAACGAGGAATATACCAAAAAGGCTTCTCTCTAAAATCCCGAAGCTTCTTTCTGAAATCTCGAGCGAAGCGAGAGATCCCTATAGCTAGGCCTTGAGTTTCCTTCAAGGGAACAGGGATCCCTCGTTTCGCTCGGGACTTCGGAGAGAATGCGCTTCGGGATTTCAGACACAGGCACTCGTTTATAATCAAACGTTTTACACAGGCGAACCCACGTGTCCTTCGAAGAGAGCACATACCAACTACGCCAGCAGAAGCTGCGCGAGATTGAAGCGCTGGGCCAACAGGCCTACGCGTACGGGTTCGCGTCCACACACACCGTGCCGGAAATCCTCGGCGGGTATACGGAGAAGACGAAGGAAGAACTCCAGAGCGCGCGCGTCAACGTGAAAGTCGCCGGGCGGATCATCTCCTTGCGTCTGCAGGGCAAGGCCGGATTCGCTCACCTGCAGCAGGGCGGAAAGCGCCTGCAGATTTACGTGAAGCTGGATTTCGTGGGTGAGAAGGGTTTTGCCTTGTACAAGTTGCTCGACCTGGGCGACTACATCGGCGTGCGCGGCTACCTCTTCCGCACCAAGACCAACGAGCTGACTGTTCATGTCGAAGAGATCACCTTCCTGGCCAAGGACTTTCTGCCGCTGCCGGAGAAGTGGCACGGGCTGAGCGACGTGGAGCTTCGCTATCGCCAGCGCTACGTGGACCTCATCATGAACCAGGACGTGCGCGAGGTGTTCGTCAAGCGCAGCAAGGTGGTGCAATCCATCCGGCGTTTTCTCGACGCGCGCGGCTACGTCGAAGTGGAAACGCCCATGCTTCAGTCCATTCCCGGCGGTGCGGCGGCGCGTCCTTTTATTACCCACCACAACACGCTGGATATGGACCTCTATTTGCGCGTCGCTCCGGAGCTTTATCTGAAGCGCCTGGTGGTGGGCGGCCTGGACCGCGTGTACGAGATCAATCGCAACTTCCGCAACGAAGGCATCGGCTTCAAATGGAACCCCGAGTTCACTATGCTCGAGTTTTACGAGGCCTATGCCGACTATCACGACCTGATGCAGCTCACCGAAGAGATGCTGGCCCAGGTAGCGCGCGACGTAAACGGCACCACCAAGACCACGTTCAATGGTCAGGAAATCGATTTCGCTCGCTGGCAGCGTCTGTCCATGCGCGAAGCGATCATCAAGTATTGGCCGGAGGCCGCAGCGCCCAAGCCGGAGATGTCTGACTTCGCCAGCCACGCATCGGTGGAAGCGCTGGTGAAACGGCTGAACGCGCACCACACGCCGCACATGCCGTATGATCCGAAGGACCCAACAGGCAAGACCATCGCCGCGATGTTTGAGGCGGTGGCGGAAGAGCATCTGATCCAGCCGACTATCCTGTACGACTTCCCGCTCGCCATCTCCCCACTTTCTAAGAACAAACGCGACGAGCCGGAGGAGTGGGTGGAGCGCTTCGAGGTCTTTGTCGGAGCCATTGAGATCGGCAACGCCTTCAGCGAGCTGAACGATCCTGAAGAACAGCGCCGGCGCTTCGAACAGCAGTTACAGCAGCGCGAGCGTGGCGACGAAGAGGCCCACGCCATGGACGAAGATTACATCCGCGCCCTTTCCTATGGTCTGCCGCCGACCGGAGGCGAGGGCATCGGGATCGACCGGCTCACCATGCTGCTGACCGATTCGCGGACTATCCGCGACGTCATCCTGTTTCCGTTGCTGCGACCGCAGGCGGAACGGGAAGGCGGGGCTCAAGAAACAACAGACCACGAGAAGAAGTAGAAAATTGGGTAATTGAGTAAATTGGTAATTGGGTAATTGAACTAATCACGCGTCCTGGCTTTTCAAATTACCCAATTACCAAATTACCCAATTACTAAATCTCCATGTCGTCTTTCGACCTCGATTCCGCGATGCGTCGCCGGCTCGGCTACAAGCTGATTGACCGCATTGACGAGTACTTCTCCAGCCTGCCCGATCGCCCAGTGCAACGTCCCGCCGAGCTGCGGACCTTTGACGATCTCAAAGACACCCTGCCCGAGTTCGGCGCAGATGCCGAGAAAGTGCTGGACGATATATGTTCGGAGATGATCGCTCAGGGCTTTCATGTCCCCAGCGCCAACTACTTTGGCCTGATGAATTGCACGCCTACGTTCATGGCGGTGCTGGCGGAGGCGCTGGTGGCGGCGCTCAACCCGCAGCTGGCCACGCTGGCCCGTTCGCAGCTTGCCTCCAAGATTGAGCGCGAGACCCTGCGCTGGATCGGGGAGCGCGTAGGCTGGAAGACGGCGTTCGACGGTACCTTCACCAGCGGCGGCAATGAAGCTAATTTCAGCGGGCTGGCGCTGGCCCTGGCCGGGCATTTTCCGCAGGCCATCGAAGAAGGCGTGGCGGGTCTCAAAGCGCGCCCGGTTCTCTACACGTCCAGCGAGGCGCACCACTCGCTCGACAAATCTGCCGGGCTGCTGGGCCTGGGACGCAAGGCGGTGCGGCGCATTCCGGTGAATGAACGAATCCAGCTCGATCCCGCGCAACTAGAGGCGCGGATCGGCCGCGATCAGGCCGCCGGCTTCGCGCCGTTTTGCGTGGTGGCCACGGCCGGAACCACCAACTCCGGAGCCATCGACGATCTGGTAGCGCTCGGAGAAATCTGCGCGTGCCACCAGCTGTGGCTGCATCTCGACGGCGCTTACGGCGCTGCGGCCGTCTTCTCCGACCGGCATCGCGGCCTGCTGCGGGGCATCGAACAGGCAGATTCGATCACGATCGATCCCCATAAGTGGCTGGCCATGCCATTTGCGGCGGGTGTGGTGATTACGCGCCGGCCGGAAACTCTGAGGCAGGCTTTTGCGGTGAGCACGCCCTACATGCCCAAAGCGTATCGCGGCCCGGCGCTGCCGCTGGACAATTTTCAGGTCAGCACGCAGTGGTCGCGGCGCATGAATTCGCTGAAACTGTGGCTCACCTTGCGCGTCCATGGACGCCGCGCCTACGAAGAGCTCATCGACTGCCAGCTCGCCCTTGCTTCGCACTTCGCGGACATGATTCGAAACTCTGGGCATTTTGAACTGGCCGCGCCGCAGGTTCTCCCCATCGTCAACTTTCGCGTCAGGCGAGACGGCGCGACAGAAGAGGAGATTCGCGCCGCCCATGAAGCCATCGTCGAAGAGGTCACGCGCGACGGCCGGCGCTGGATCTCCGCTTCCCTGGTGAACGGGCGCTCGGTCATCCGCATGATGGTCATCAGCTACCTGACCGGACATCGCCATCTGGAAGAATTGATGATCGCCCTGACCGAAGCCCGAAAGAAAGTCTAAAGCCGTTCCAGACTGCATTTCACCTCAGGGGCTGAAGCCGGTTAGTTTCTTGTAGCCTGAAACGCAGGCATAAATGCCTGCTCCACCCTGTATCGGTACAGCCGTTCTGGAACAGCATTAAACACGATGTCGCGTTTCAGTTGAACGCCATGTCGGCTGATTTTCTGGGTCCGTGGCTAGTGTGTTCATTCAAGAACTCGTCCAGCTTGCTGGGATCGACTCTCACCTGCACGACCTGGGCCTCACTGGGTTCCACGTTGACGATCAGCAGTTTTAGATCTCTGCCCTCGCTCTTAGCATAGATGTAGGAGTGTTGTCCGCAGCGCCGGTCAAAACTCTTGACCATCGGTTGCCAGCGGGAGTTTCCCGCCTCTTGCATCAGTTGATCGAGTTCGCGGTCCGTGGCTGTTTGCAGCAGATGCTGGTCCTCAAAAATGGCGATCTTCAAGTCTTTTACGCCGGTGCCCTGCCAGGCCTTGACCGCCGCTCCGGCCAGAGCCATGAGGAAAGGGTAATTGCGATGCACGTGATACCGGGACTCGATGTGGTGAACGATATTGCCGAAATCGTCCTGGGCGCTCGCCGTCCCCATCCCCACACATAAGAAGGAGACGAGAACGCAGGCGGGCAACAAGGCACGGCGCAGTTTACCGCTGGGCATCGTTTTGGTCTTGGTCGTCGTCATTGGGGTTCTCCTTGTTGTCAGGTTTGGTCGCGGCGGGTGTTTTGGACTTTGGCTTTTCCGGCTTGTCTTTGATTTCCTCAGGGATGCCGAACTTGCCGCCCAGCTCACCCAGCTTGTCGACATCAATGAAGCCGACAATGTTGACCACAGTCAGCTCCTTGGGCTCAGCCACCAGGATGGCTACGCCGGCGACCTTGTCGTTTTCCTTGAACAGATAGACCTCGTTGTTTTCGCCGTGGCGTTTGTCGCGGCTTTGCACGATCCTGCTCCAGCCGGGGCGGGCGAGCTGTGAGCGCACGGCCTCGACGTCCGCCGGGCTGTACTGGTTAGGCTCGTCAAATTCGAAACTCTTGATGTAGATCCCTTTGAGCCCCTTGACCGTGTCTTTTACCTGGGCTGCATCTTCGTCGTGGGTGGAGTCCAGTATCTTTACAGCCATGTCCAGCAAGGACTTGTCCAACGTGACATCATTCACTACGGCAGCCTTCGCGTTCAGCTTCTCCAGGTTTTCGAGGTCCAACTTGCCCGGTTGCGCGAATCCCGCAAGCGGCGCGCACGCCACGGCCAGCGTCATCAAAACGCGCGGTATCAAAATGCGCGGCCAAATTTTTGTGTTCAAGGTTCTCATAAACTCTGTCTCCTGATCTTGGGTATGTCTCCGGACGACTGGTTTACCCGCTGAAAGACGTGGTTCAGCTTGGCGTTGGTGATCCTCAAGGCCAGCATCACTTTCTGCTTGGCCATTTCAGCGTTCTGCTGGTCTATCCTTTTTTGCGCCTGGATGCGCTCGTACTGCTGGTACCCCACGCCGCCGCCGACGGTCAACAGCACTGCGGCCAAAGCGCTCGCCAGGGCCGGAGACCATCTCCACTTCCATCGCCGCCCCGACGCCTGCTTCTGTTCCTTGCGCACGGCCGCTTCGGCCTCTTGCTTCTGGCTGATGCGCGCCATCACCCGTTGCGTGAAGCCGGCCCCGGGATCCTTGCGCCGTAACGCGTCCTTGAGATCATCCTCAGAAAAATGCATATCGTATCTCTCCAAATCTGCGGGTAAGCAGCCGGCGCAGCTCTTCCAGCGACCGGTGCAGCGTGCTCTTTACGGTATTCACCGGCATTTGCAGGAGTTCGGCGATTTCCGCCGGTCCCAGGTCTTCCTGGTAACGCAGCACCACGATCATGCGTTGTTTCTCCGGCAGCTCGGCCAGCGTTTTCTGCAATTGTTCCTGCAGGATCGGGTCGCGAAGCGCGGTCGTTGCAGAAGGTTCAGGAGCGTCTTCCAGGGCCGACTCGCTCCGGTGTTTTTTACGGCGGCCCTGATCGATCGCGCGATGCACGGCTACCCGCCGCAGCCAGTGCGTCAGGTGCGCTCCCGACTCAATCGTGGCCAGCCTCTGGTACAGCTCCAGAAAAACCTCCTGGGCCACGTCTTCCGCGGTTCCCCGGTCTTGCAGGAAGTGGAAGGCGATGCTGAACACCATGGCCTGGTACTCCTCCACGATCTTGGCGAAGCCTTGGCTGTCGCTCTGTGCTGCTTGCGCCAAGGCTGCGCCCATCCGAGTTTCCCGGTCCTGGTCCAAAATCGCCCCTTCTGAATGACTAATACGCCAAACGCGAGTAACCGAATGCAAGAATTTTGCGAGGCGGCGAACCCGATGCATTCTTCGCGTATTCCCTTTTTATTCGCCTGGCCTGGCCTACCTGTGGCCCTGCTACACTGAAGATCGAGGAATTGTATGACCAACGATGGTTCCCTCGGCGCTGCCTACCTGGACGAGTCATTCCGCACCTTCCGCGGCTACAAGCGCATGGCCGACGCGGCCCTGACGCAGCTCGGGGACCGGGAGTTCTTTCACTCGCCCGATCCCGAGTCCAATAGCGTAGCGCTGATCGTGAAGCACATCGCCGGGAACCTCCGCTCACGCTGGACCGACTTCCTGACCAGCGACGGCGAAAAGCCGGACCGCGACCGCGATCAGGAATTCGTGCTCGCAGACGGGGATACTCGCCAAGAGCTGATGCGGCGGTGGGAGACAAGTTGGGAGACTACTTTCAACTCCTTAAAGAGTCTCAAACCGGAAGATATCACCCGCACCGTGTACATCCGCCGCGAGCCGCACACGGTGCTCCAGGCCATCAGCCGCAGCACGGCCCACATGGCCTACCACGTCGGACAGATCCTCTTTCAGGGCAAACACCTGCGGGGCCCGGAGTGGAAGACCTTGAGCATTCCCCGGGGAAAGTCCGCGGAGGTCAACGCGAAGATGATGGAGGAGCGCAAGATCAAGAGTCCGGCCCGGAGCTAGAGACGAACTTCGCGCTTGACGTCGCTCCAAAAAGCGATCATATATCTACACCACGAATGGCCATGCCACGAAGCCACGTCACATAATCTTGCCTCCCCAGAGCAAACTCGTCCGCAGCCTGTCGCTGGTTGACTCCATCCTGCTGCTGGCAGGCGGGATCATCGGCTCGGGAATCTTTCTCACCGCGCAGGACGTAGCTGTCAACACGCGCTCGCCGCTGCTGTTTCTTTCCATCTGGCTGATCGGCATGGTCATCACCATGCTGGCCTGCTTTGCGTTTGCCGAAATGGGCGCCATGTTCCCTGACGCCGGGGGCCAATACGTCTACATGCGCGAAGCCTACGGCGAGTTTGTCGCCTTCCTGTATGGCTGGATGATCTTCACCGTGAGCATCGGCGGGACCATCGCCGCACTGGCCGCCGGATTCTCGCTCTACATAGGCAGCATGTTTCCGGTTGTGGAGAGTGGCCGCGCCGTGCTCTCGCTGGGCAAGTTCACAGTCGGCGATCACGTGATTGCTCCGATGCTCACTCGCGGACACTTGCTGGCCTTTGCTGCTATCGCGCTGCAGACCTTGATCAATATCTTCGGCGTGAGGGCCGGCGCCGTGTTGCAGAACGTCGCCACCTGGATAAAGTTTGCTGCCATTGCGGCCTTTGTGGCCCTGGGTCTGGCGTTTGGCCACGGCTCCGCGGGACATTATTCCGGATCCCTTCCTGCATCAGGCGGAGCGGCTACCCTGCTGAGCGGGATCGGCGTGGCCCTGATTGCCGTCTTCTGGGCTTATGACGGATGGGTCTACGTCACCTGGGTCGCCGGCGAGGTCAAAGACCCGCAGCGTAATCTTCCTCGCTCGCTGATTATCGGACTGGTGCTGGTGGGCGCTATCTATCTGGCCATCAATGCCGTTTATCTTTACGCGCTGCCCATGAGCGGGATCGCTTCTACGACCACAGTGGCGCAAACTGCTGCGGTCAGCCTGTTTTCCCAGGACGCCGGCCGCTGGCTCGCGTTAATGATCGCAATCTCGTGTTTCGGCGCGATGGCCAGTTGCATCTTGAGCGGCGCTCGCGTCTATTACGCCATGGCCGAGGACGGCATTTTCTTCCATGCGTTGGCGCGCGTGCATCCGCGCTGGCGCACACCGGTATGGAGCCTGGTGCTGCAAGCGGTGTGGGCAGCCGTACTGGTCTTCGTACTTGAGTATGGCGACCTGTTTACCTATGTCATGTTCATGATGGTGCTCAGCTACGTGATGACCGTGGCGGCGCTGTTTATCCTGCGGCGCAAGATGCCCAACGCCGAACGCCCCTATCGCTGTTTGGGCTATCCCTGGCTGCCCGGACTCTACGTGCTTCTGGGCGGCGCGTGGGCCCTCAACGCCCTGTGGCAGAAACCCAAAGACGCTTTGATCGGCATTGCAATCGTCCTGCTGGGAGCACCGCTCTATTTCTATTGGCGCCGCCAGAAGTCTCGCGACAGCAACCGCAATCCTGAACTTAGCGATCGTGGCGCGCTCTCTTCAGCGTCCGAATAGGAATCGCGCACTCGCTTTGCGGTCCCCAGGATCATCTTCCTTGAGTATCATGAGAGTGCAATGGACTTCCAGAATTTCGAGCTCGAATACTTCCAGTCACGATTCGAACGTACGGTGGACTATAACCTAGCCGATAGCTCGGTGCAATGCGCTGACGTTCGCGCGTTGCTCGGCGATGACGCCGGATCGTTGATCGACCTGCCGCTCTATTATCCCGAAGTGAACGGAACCGCGCTGCTCCGGGAAAGAATTGCCGCGCTGTATCCGAAGGCTGCCGCGGACAATGTCTTGGTAACCGTCGGCGCCTCCCAGGCCAACAGCCTGGTCTGCAGCACGCTCTTGGAGCGGGGCGACGAGGTCATTGTCATTTCTCCCGGCTATCGCCAGGTCTGGGGATTGGCCAAAAACCTGGGTTGCGTGGTCAAGGAACTCGAACTGCGTCCGGAAGACGATTGGCGTATTGATCTCGATCAGCTTGAGAAGTTAGCCGGTCCTAAGACGAAGCTGGTTGCAGTGGTGAACCCCAACAATCCCACCGGAAGCGTTCTCTCTGCTGAAGAGATGGGCGGCATCGTCGCGATCTGTGCGCGCAGCGGCGCATGGTTGCACGCCGACGAAGTGTATCGCGGCACGGAGATGGAAGGCGCGGAAACGCCCACGTTCTGGGGACAATATGACCGGTTGATCTGCGTAGGCAGCCTCTCCAAGGCCTATGGGCTCGCGGGCCTGCGGATGGGATGGGCGGTCGCGGCGCCGGGAACGATTCAAGCCCTGTGGCGGCGCCACGAATACGCGGTCATCGCCGCCGCCGGGCCCAGCATGACGCTGGCCGAGATCGCACTCGAGCCCGCGAAACGGCGGATGTTGCTGGAACGGCAGAGAAGGATCTCCCGCGAAGGGCACAGGACTCTGGCGGGCTGGGTGAAAGAGCAAAACGGCAGATTCTCCTGGACGCCGCCGCCGGCAACCTCGGTTGCTTTTGTACGCTCCCACGTCGGCCTCTCCTCGGTCGCACTGGCCGATCATCTCAGACGAAAGAGTTCCGTACTGGTTGCGCCTGGAGCATACCTGGGAACAGAACATCACTTCCGCATCGCTGTCGGATACGAAGGTCCAAAACTGGAATCAGCTCTGGCGCGAATCGCGGCGGCGGTTTCGGCGTTGGGGCCGGTCGCGGCCGTTCACGAGTAAACTCTCAAGACCTTGTCTTCTCCCGAGTCGGATACGATTTGCGGAAACCGGGAGGAACCTGCCAAAATCGGCCCAGCAGTTTTCGGGAGGCCAGATGACAGAATCCAAGGTGCTGATTGTGGAACGCGAAGGAAAGGTCCTGATGGTCACCATCAATCGCCCGCATGTGCGTAATGCAGTAGATTCAGCCACAGCAGAAGCCATGGCCGAAGCCTTTCAGGCCTTCGCTCGCGATGACGATCTCCATGTGGCGATTCTGACCGGCGCGCAGGGAACGTTCTGTGCCGGCGCCGATCTGCGCGAGATCGCCGAAGGCCGCCGTCCGCCGGTGGAGGAGAACGGCGCCGGACCCATGGGACCAACCTGGTTGCTGCTGAGCAAACCGGTGATCGCGGCCGTGGAGGGCCACGCTGTGGCCGGTGGGCTGGAGTTGGCTTTGTGGTGCGATCTGCGCGTGGCCGCTCGCGACGCTGTCTTCGGCGTGTTCAATCGACGTTGGGGCGTGCCGCTGATTGATTTGGGAACGGTACGCCTGCCCCGGCTCATCGGGCAGGGACGCGCTCTCGATCTGGTGCTCACCGGGCGGGCCGTCGCGGCTGAGGAAGCGCTGCAAATTGGTTTGGTGAATCGCGTGGCGGAGAAGGGCCAAGCGCTTGACTCCGCGCTGCAACTGGCGCGCGTCATCGCCGAATTCCCGCAGCGCGGCCTGCGCGGCGATCGCATGTCGCTATATGAACAGTGGGCTTTGCCGTGGGAGCAGGCCCGCGCCAACGAACTGCGCCACGGTTTGAAAGCGATGGTGTCAGGCGAAGCTGTGGCCGGGGCTGGGCGTTTCGCCTCCGGCGCGGGACGGCATGGCAGCTTTGGAGAGCGCTGAGTCAGAGTAGTCCACCGCGGATCAGCCGACGCAGCTCTGCATCCTCTTACTTCTTATCTTTTGCCGGTTCGGTCCTGGTTGCGGTGAAAGTTCCGCTGGCCTGTCCGCCGTAGTCGCACGTGCCCTTGATGGTCTTGCCGTCGGCGTCGAGTTTCCCGGCGTAATGGACAGCCGCCCCTTGCGCCTCAAAGTCAAACGCGATGTCGCTGCCCTTGATTGTGCCGTGCAGCGGTGCCTCCCCCAGCGCCCCGTTATATGTGCCGGTCAGTTTCTCTCCGTCTTGCTTCAGGACAAAGGAGGGCGTTCCGCCCTGGCCGCCCAAATCCACCGTGGCATTCCAAGTGCCGGTCACGTCCGCGGCGAAGAGCGATGCCGCAAACAAGAACATTGTCGCCAAAATCGCAGGAGCTTTTCTCATGTCGCGCACAATACCATCCGCTGGCGGGAAAGGCAAGCGGATGCGGAAAGGATTGCTCCCTGCGCGGAACGTGGGTTAGGATGGCAGCCGTTGATTTTCATGGGAGGCGCGAAATGAGCAAGAGTGGCGGCGAGCGGATACAGAAGGTCAATCGGCAAACGGTTGGCGACGGGAGGATGGTGATCCTGGTCGCCGTTATAGTTTTTAGCATCGTGGTCTTGGCCGCGACTCCGGTCTTTGCCGCTCCCTGTGAGAGCTTGAGCAGTCTCAAACTCCCCGACACGACGATCACCTCAGCTCAGAGCATGGCCGCTGGCGCGTTCGAGCCGCCCGCCGGGCCATCGCCGGCGATTCTCAAAGAGCTGCCCGCCTTCTGCCGCGTGACCGCCGAGGTCAAACCGGCCAAGGATTCCGACATCAAGATCGAGGTCTGGATGCCGGCCGCGGGCTGGAACGGAAAATACCAAGGCGTGGGCAATGGCGGCTTTGCCGGAAGCATCACGTATCAGGGGTTGGCGGGCGCGGTCAAAGCAGGCTATGCCACGGCTTCCACCGATACCGGACACGCCGCCGGCGCCACTAGCGCCGGATGGGCCCTGGGACATCCTGATCGCATCGTTGACTTCGGTTATCGCGGCATCCACGAGATGACTGTGAAGGCCAAAGCGATCATCAAGGCCTTTTACGGCGATGATCCCAAGCGCAATTATTTCGCCAGCTGTTCCAACGGCGGACGCCAGGCGCTGATGGAAGCCCAGCGGTACCCTGAGGACTACGACGGCATCATCGCTGGCGCTCCGGCAAACTTTTGGACACATTTGCTGACCGCGGGCGCCTGGGACTTGCAAGCCCTGCAAGGCGATGCCGCCAGTTACATTCCCGCAGCCAAGATCCCGGCCATCAGCGCCGCGGTGCTCAAGGCTTGCGATGCACAAGACGGAGTGACCGATGGATTGGTCAGCGATCCCCAATCCTGCCATTTTGATCCCGCGACCATCCAATGCCAGGACGCGGATTCCAACAGTTGCCTGACCGTCCCGCAGGTAGCGGCGCTCAAGAAACTGTATGCAGGACCAACCAACTCCAAGGGCGAGAGGATTTTTCCCGGTCGCGTACCTGGCGGGGAAGAGGGTTCGGGCGGATGGCAGGGTTGGGTTGTCGGCGCGGCGCCGGGCACCAGCTTGATGTACCAGTTCACCACCAACTTCTTCCCCAACATGGTTTTTGACGATCCGAAGTGGGACTTCAAGACCTTCAACTTCGATAGCGGGGTCAAGCTAACGGACGAAAAGGAGGCTGCCAACCTCAACTCCAATGACGCCAACCTGAAAGCCTTTGCGAAGCGCGGCGGCAAGCTCATCATCTACCACGGCTGGAGTGATGCGGCCATCTCCGCCTTCAATACTGTTGATTACTACAACCGCGTGGCCGCCGCCATGGGCCCACGCGATACCGTATCGTTCTTGCGCGTTTTCATGGTGCCGGGCATGCAGCACTGCGGCGGCGGACCAGGTCCCAACTCCTTTGGCCAGCTTGGCATGGGCACGGCGCCGCCCGATCCCCAGCACAGCATTTATGCCGCCCTGGAGCAATGGGTGGAAAAGGGAGCCGCTCCGGACCGCATCGTGGCCACCAAGTACGTGAGCGACTTGAACGCGTCTCAAGGCGTAAAGATGACGCGCCCGCTCTGTCCCTATCCGCAGGTCGCTCAGTATAAAGGTACGGGTGATAGCAATAACGAAGCCAACTTCGTCTGCGCCCAGAAGAAATGAAGCCCTGCCGGCGCCGGCTGCCTGTTAACACATAGGTCTGTTCTTGCGTCTATGATGCCGGGCGAGGTCCGTTTCCGGATGGCCTCAACATCGAGAGATGGAGTTGAAGCATTGGCGGGAAGCCTGGAACCCCGGGCCGTGACCGATCCGTCCGCCGGCGACGACGCAGGCGGCAGTGAAGACTCCCGGCTGGTAGAGGCTGCCCGGCAAGGCGATCGTGCGGCGTTCGGCCGGCTTTACGATCGTTACGCCCGGATGGTCCATGGAATCCTGCTGGCCAAGGTGCCGCTCCGGGAAGTGGATGACATCGTCCACGACGCTTTTCTCCAGGCACTCCGCCAGCTCCACACTCTCCGCGATGTCGCGCGCTTCGGCGCCTGGCTGGCTGCGATCGCCCGGAACCGCGCCAACGATTACCACCGCCGTGCTGTCGAAGAGGTGGAACTGCCGGATAGCTTGTCCCATGATCAGGTGGCCGGCAGCACAGCCGGCAACAGGCAAGACCGGGACGACGAGGCCGCGTTCTTGCTCGCTGCGATCCGGGAGCTTCCGGAGACTTACCGCGAACCGCTCTTGCTGCGCCTGGTGGAAGGCATGACCGGGCCCGAGATTGCCGCGCGCACCGGCCTGACTCCCGGTTCCGTGCGCGTGAACCTGCATCGGGGCATGCAACAACTGCGCGAGAAGCTAGCTTCGACTGCGCGCGTGCCGCAGGAGGGCTCCATTTGACCCGGGCAGAGTTCTGTGGGAGATTGCCGAAGGCCGGCGGCGCTGATTTGAGGATGCTTTATGAATGACGATTACCTATGGGATGGTTCGGGCGAACCCGATCCTGAAATCCAGAAGCTGGAGTCCACGCTGGGCACGCTTCGCCATAATCGCCCAGCGCCGGCGTTTCCGGAAATTGCGGCGCCTAGTCGGGGCGGGGTACGTCCGGGGTTCTGGATCGCTCTGCGTCCGCGGCTGAAGGTTGCGGCTTTGGCGTGGGCTGTGATTCTGGTGATAGTCGTGGCTGGCCTCATCTTGTCGCGAAGCAAGCCCGGCATGGTCGATGTCGAGCGCAGCGAGTGGAACGTAACCAGTATGGAAGGCGCGGCCAGCGTGGGCGGAGAGACAATTCACGCGGCCGGCGGAACGGAGAACCTTGGAGTCGGACAGCTCCTGGAGACTGACGGCGCCTCCAAGGCCACACTTCACGCAGAGGCCACCGGCGAGATCGAGCTGGAGCCGGGCACACGCCTGCGTCTGCTCAAGGGCAGCTCGGGAATCAAGCGGCTGGAGCTGGAGCGAGGCACCATTCACGCCACTATCTGGGCTGAGCCCGGGAAGTTTGTCGTGGATACGCCTTCCGCGACCGCCGTCGACCTGGGATGCGTGTACACCTTGAAAGTGGACGACTCCGGCGACGGCCTGCTGCGCACCACGCTGGGATGGGTGGGATTCAAACTGGGCGATCGCGAAGCATTTATTCCCGCTGGCGCTGCCTGCGCGACGAGAAAGACGGCCGGCCCCGGGACGCCGTATTTTGAAGACGCGTCGCAGGCGTTCCGCAATGCGCTGGCCAGACTCGATCAGGCCGGCGTTACCCAGGCCGGCATGGGCGACGACGAGCGCACCGCCGCACTGCAAGTTGTTCTTGCCCAGGCGCGCCAGCGCGACGCGCTCACCCTCTGGCATCTGTTGGCTCGCGTACGCGATTCCGATCGCGGACGCGTGTATGACCGCCTGGCCCAGCTTGTCTCTCCGCCTGCCGGAGTGACCCGCGAAGGAATCCTGCGCCTGGATCCGCAAATGCTTGACCTGTGGTGGAACGAGCTGGGGTTTGGCGATGTTTCCCTGTGGCGACATTGGGAACGGTCATGGGCGCAGCAGAAATGAAACAGGATTAGGTCGAGTAAAGGAGTGTCTTGCGATGAGTGCTTTGCAGTTCATCCTGCTGATGGCGTTGGCAACCGTGACGGAAAGTGGTCAACAAGCTTCGTCTCAACAAGCTTCACCTGAAATCGAATCTGTGCCCGCCTCTTGTGCGGTTACGCGTCCGCCTGCAAAGGCGTTCGTTCCGCCTGCTCCTTACAATTGCGAAATGCCTGAGAAATGCTTTTGGCTGGGCACGGAGAAGCTGTGGACCGACCAATGCGAACCCATGATCTGGCAATGGGCTCCGCACCAGCCAGGACACGAGCAGGAAGTCCACCCATTGACCGCAAAAACTTTTTGGTACCGGGTGGACTATAGTTGGCGCGCGGAACCGCAACCCAAATTAACGATCACGGGGAGACGGCTCGACGGTCCTGCTCCACCCCTCATGGTGATGACCTGGCCGCGTCGCAACGCCGCTCCCGCCCAGGCCACCAATGCCATCATCGACTACTCGGGGAGGGGAGCCATGTTGACGGGCGTCTATGTGCCCGTTCCCGGCTGCTGGGAGATTACAGGAGACTATGAGGGCGATAGGTTGAGCTTTGTCGTTTGGGTCGAACCAGTCAAGCCGGCCAACCAATGAGATCATCGTTGATAAGGACTTCCTATGAAACCTGCGTGCATATATGGATGCATCGCGGCAGTCATGCTTCTCGCATCTGAAGCGGCTGCCCAAACTCCACCTGCTTCGGAACGAATGCCGCTCTTTGTGGCGAAGGGCGCTTTTGCGGCGTTCGTAGTCACCGACCTCGATGCCAGCGTGCGCTGGTACGAGTCGGTCCTCGGGCTGCATGAGATAAAGCGTGGAAAGTCGCCGCGCGTCGCGGCGGAAACCGTAGTCCTCGGCGGGCACAATATTTTTCTCGAACTGATCTACTACACAGATCGCGTGCTCGCCAAACGACACATTGACGACACGGCTCCCGTGGCGGGACCAGTGAAAACTGGAGCAATCGTTAGCCCTGGGGACTTCGACTCTCTTGCGAAGCGCCTGCGAGACCGCGGGGCACAACCCGGGATCTTTGCAGACAAAGAGATGGGAGTGCGCAGCTTCATTGTTCGTGACAATGACGGAAACCTCTTACAATTCTTCGCCCCTATGGATTAGCTCGAACTGCCTGGCGGATGCCTTGTTAACGCTTTCCCTCCTGTCACGTCTTGTCTGCCTGAGAGCGAATTCAGCCTCAAGGAGATTCAAGAATCATGACACCATCCAGATTTTCTTCATTGCGCCTTGCTGCCGGCGGCCTGCTGGTTCTCTTCGGTTTGGCAGGCTCGACCTTTGCTGGCCCGCCGCTGATCTGCCATCGCCTGGATATAGGAGATGCCAAGTCCCTGCCCTGGACCGGCACCGCCTGGAACTTGTCGGGCAACGAGAACTACGACACCAGGAACCTGGTCCACGACACGCTGGCCATCCTGGATTCGGGACCGCCTGTGATCGTGCGCATGGAAACTTTGCGCCGGGCCACACTTTACTCCCGCAACGATCCGAGGGCGGCGAAGGAACTGCTGACCAGACTTTACCAGCGCGCAACTGCCGCCGAAACGGCCGGTCATCCTGACGCGTTGGCCTGGTTCGACGCGGGATATCTTGTCGAAGCTTACCGCCAATGGTTTTACAAGGACCCGAACCCGGCGGCCGGCATAGACGGTTACAGCCTGGTCATGAAAGCGCTCGCGGCGCGCGGCCACAGCGATCCGGAAATGGAATTTGCGGCCGCACTGATCACGCTCCGCGGTCCCCAGCAAGCGCACCAGGAGCACGCGCGGAAGGCCATCGCGGGCGCAAAAGACGATCCTTTGCTGGCTCGCAATCTCTCCAGTCAGTTCCTGGGCAATGAAACGCAAACCGTCTCCGAGGCGCTGCTCCGGAGCACGAAGCTGGAGGACGCACAAAAATGAACCTCCCCATCACCCAAGCCGTGAAATCCGGCATCCGAGTATTGCTGATCTGCTGGTGGGCCGGCGTTCTTTTTGGGCAGAGCCGGCCTGTTGATCCCGGCCTGACCGCGCATGAGTGGGGCACCTTTACTTCGATCGCGGGCAGCGATGGCCAAGCCGTGGAGTGGACGCCGTTGAGCCTGGGCGACCTCAAGTTTGGCGATAAAGACGGTCAGTACCAATCCAAAGAACTTCCCAGCTTTGTGGAGACGCTCCACTGGGGCGTATTTAAGCAATCGCTTCCTGCCACCATCCGCATGGAAACGCCGGTTCTCTATTTCTACTCTTCGCACCAGGTGACCCTCTCGGTGCAAGTCAAGTTTGCCAAAGGGATCATCACCGAGTGGTATCCGCATGCGGTGGTTCCTCCAGCGAAGGGCGGTCTGGACGACGCGGCCCTTTATCGGAAGCGTGCCGCCGACGGCGCCATCTTCTGGAACGCCGTTAGCGTCCAGCCAGGACTCGCCGCGGACTTCCCCCGTGACTCCGCCGACAACGACAACCGCTACTATGCCGCGCGGGAGACCTCGTCGGCTCCTCTTCGCGTGCCCGGCCCTGGAGGCGATCAGCAGGAGAAGTTCCTCTTCTACCGTGGCGTCTCTCTCTCGGCTGTGCCCATCTCAGCGAGGTTCACCGCGGAGGGCAACCTGTTGGTCATAAATTCATTCGAGCAAGGGATTCCCAACATCATATGGTTCGAGCGGCGCGGAGATCGCGTGGGTTATCGCATCAGCGAGGGGCTGCAGAACGAAGCTGTTATGGAACCGCCGGAGCTGACGGCGACGGTCGAGCATCTCTATGGCGATCTCGAAGAAATGCTGACGGCGCGCGGGCTCTATCGCGAAGAGGCCCATGCCATGGTCCAAACCTGGAGCAACTCGTGGTTTGAGGAAGGCAGCCGCCTCTTCTACATTGTGCCCGCCTCGTTCGTGGACTCCATCTTGCCGCTCACTATTAGCCCCGCCCCGGCGCAGACTGTGCGCATCTTCGTTGGGCGGCTCGAGTTGATCAGCCCGGCGACGCGAAAGGCCGTGGCCGCGGCTCTGGCCGCCAACGACAACGCCACTCTCCAAAAATATGGCCGGTTTCTTGCGCCGATTCTCGAGACTATCCAGGGGAAAAGCGTGCCTTTGGAAAAGTCCGTGCAGAAGTCTGCGATTGCGCCGTGCCCGGTCTACGCCGCGCCGGCGACGGCGAAACGCTGACGATTCAGGTAAAGGTCGTATTGTCGTGACATCAGACTGGTGAGTACACTGGTGGCCCTAATTAGCCGGGTGCTCACCATATGAAAATTCTGACTTCTTTCTCCGCGTCGGCCGCGGCCTGCCTGGGCCTGATGGTTGTGCCCGCGGGAGCCCGCCAGCCGAATGCTTTGGCCTCGGCCACTGAGATCATTGTCGTCACCACCTCCGATTGGAATGCCGTGGAAGGCACCCTCCGGCGCTATGAGCGGCGCAGTCCGCGCCAGAAGTGGACGCTGGTGGGGCAGGCGGTTACCGTGGTCGTCGGCAAGAGCGGCCTGGGATGGGGCGCGGGCATTGTGGCTCTTGATGGTGCTGGGATTCGCGGCGGCTCCGACCCCGTCAAGAAAGAGGGCGATGGCAAAGCCCCGGCCGGAGTTTTTGTCCTGAGCCGGGCTTTTGGCTACGCGCCGCAAGCGCCGCCGGGATCGAGAATGCCGTATGTGCCGCTGACTCCGTCCGTGGAGTGTGTGGACGACTCCGCTTCCAAGTTCTATAACCGTGTGCTCGACCGCGGGACTGTTGCCGTGGACTGGAACAGCTCCGAGCACATGCTGCGCTCCGACGATCTCTACCACTGGGGGATCGTGGTGGATCACAACAGCGACCCTGCCCGGCCGGGCGCCGGTTCCTGCATCTTCATGCACATTTGGCGCGGACCCGGCCAGGGCACCGTCGGCTGTACGGCCATGCCGCAGGAGCAACTGGAATCGGTGCTCGGCTGGTTGGATCCCGCGCGCCAGCCGTTGCTGGTGCAGTTGCCCGAGCCGCAATACGCGAAAGTCCGGAAGAAGTGGGGTTTGCCGGCGCTCCCGATCAGCGCCGACTGACCGACCTGTCAGCGAGGAAAGAGCCGGCTCATTCGTTCTGCGAGGGTGTGCACGGTCTTGGCAAGTTCGGGCAAACCCGGCGTATCAAACTCCAGATCCCCGCTTTCCAGGTCATGGGTCACATCCTGGAGGAGATGAACCGCCATTTCCACACGCTGGCTCATCACCTGTGTCATCAACTCATAAGGGTCGTTTCCTTTCGCCTGTGCATCCAGCCATTCCTGCACGGCTGCGCTTGCCTGACGGGCCCGCTCGGTGGCGTTGCGGAACTCCATCAGCACTTTGACATTGATCATCCCGGTGGTGACCGACTCTTGTAAGTCCTTGAGTTCGCGATTGGTCTTTCCCAGCCGTGATGCGAGTGCTGGGCTTTCTTGAGAATTCTGGGCCATAACTGCAATCCTTCCGTGCTGGGCATAACCGTTGCGCGTTCGCGCGCGGTATTAACTCCAGGCTAGCCCGCTTCCCGGCCCTTGTCGACGTTACTGCGGTCACGATCCTGAGAGCAGAGAAATTCGCGGCCGGCTCGGCCGCTTGAAAACCCAAGCTACGGTTTGGACGCTGCCGGCGGCATCAGATTGAATTGATCGTGCAGGAATTTGGCCGCCTCTTGACGCTCCGGTGAGGAAGTTTCAGGAGTGGCATTCAAGTAAAGCGCGTACTCCTCCGCAGCTCCATCCACGTCGCCACGCTGGGCCCGGCTGTGAGCTTCCTGGAGGATCTTTGCCGGAAGCCCCGCTGCTCTTTCGCGCACCGACTTGACCAACGCGTCTCTGGCTTCAATTTCCAGGTCGGTCAGGAATTGGGCCTCATCCGGTTCCACGCTCTTGTTGGTAATTCCTTCAGTATCCTCAGGCTTGACATTTTCCAGGACGGCGGCGGATTTATGGTTTTCCTTGTGGAGGCTGACAGGCGGCTCGATCACATTGCCGGACGAATCGTTAATGCGAAATGCGAGATCGATGGAAGCCGTGAGATCAACCGTCTTCTTCGTGTATTGATAAGGCTCAACAATCACTTCAACCAGCATCTGGTCGGTAGTTTCGACCTTGTGCTTCAGCTCGTCCGCGTGTTGCTGAGCCTGCTGTACGGCGTCATTGGCGGCGGCGATGATTTCTTTCTTCTTGTGTTGCGCCTGGGCGTCGGTCAGCGAATGCTGGGCCGTTGCCAACTGCTGATTGGCGGTTTCATAGTCGCTGTTGGCCTGCACCCACGCCGGGTTCTTTACCTCATGCGTGCCGGCGCGGTATTTCGATTGCAGCGTCTCCAGGCCGGCGTTTTTCACTACCCGATGTTCGAGGATTTCACCTACCAGGAGAAAATTGGGTTGTACCGCATCAGGACCCTCGACCGGCCGGCGCACAATGTCCACCGGCACTCCTGAGGGATCCAGCCCGTTGGCAATGGCATCTGCCATTTGATCGGCGAACCCCAGGCTGTTCCGTCGCGAAGTCTGGTCGCGAATCACAATGCCGACGGAGAGCCGTCCCCGGCGCTGATAAACAGGCGCATAGGTAGCCATCAAGTCTTTGAGCTGGTCTTTCACGATTCCGAGATTGACGTCGTAGCTCTGCGCCTCTTTGAGGTAGAGCCAGCCAAGGCCCACGCCCGACCCCAAGGGCTTGTTCAAATGCAGTTTGGCTTGCTCGATATAGTAGGCACTGATCTTGCCGGACAGGAAATCGTGCTTCAGTTTCATCGCCGGATCGCCGGTTAGGGAGCTGGCGCGATCGAGCAGTTGGCAGGCCTCGCGCACCGCATCTTCATCCGCCCGTCCCCGGATGGGTAGGTGAACCTCCTGCAGCTTCTGGGCCCGCCGCGAGGCCGCGGGCGCATAGTCGCGCGCCAGCCCCGCAAGCTGATTGGCGACCAGAGCGCGTTGTGCATCCGGCAGCGCCGCCAGCGCGTTGTAGGCCGCGATGAAGTCGCCCCGTCTGGCGTCCTCCTGGCTTTGCACCAAGGCCAGGTTTGCCGCCTGTTGGTTGCGCGCGGCGGCCGATTCCGTCACGGCATTGTTTAGCGCCAGTGCCGCCTCCCGGCTGTCAGCGCGGATGGCAACCGCCTTGCGAAACTCCGCGGTGGCTTGGTCCCAGTCCCGCCGCTCAGCCAGCTCCCGTCCCAGGTTGAAGTGGTATCCATAGGCCGCAGTCATCACCGCGTCGACGCGCGGAACTTCCGCGGCAAAGGCCGCATAGGGTCCGAGGGATGCCAAAGCTTCGTCATAGCGTTTCGCCGAAACTAAGGAGTCAGCGTTGGCCAGGGTTGCATCCATCTTCTCCTGCTCACTGACGATCTCACGTCGAAGATTGAGGAGCGGCGCATAGTCGGGCCTGACCTCCACTAATTGCGCGATATGCTGCTTGGCCGCGGCCAAGTGGGAATAGCCCTTACTGTGGTTCTGGAGCGCACTGCGGTAGGCCTGCAGGTCGGCGCGATCCTGGTCGAGCAACGTGTCCAGTTCCTTGTTGATGGCGTCCATCAGCTTGGTGGCGGGACGATACCCTCCGGCTGACTGGTTCGCAGACTGAACTTGCGCGCTTGCCTGCTTCAAGAGAGCGATGTCGGGCTTGTGGGCGGATACCAGCTGCTGATACTGCGCAAAGGCGGCTTGTGCAGACTGCATGTGAAGTTCAGCCAGAGCGTTCTTGGCATCAGCGAGGCGAGCCGAAGACGGATAGCGAACCAGAAACTCCTGCCAACCGTCCTCAGAATTTGCGCGCCGCGCGCGAAGATACTCCGCCAGCTCGGCGTCGGGAGCAGCCACAAAGACCAGTTGCACGCCGGGCTTGAACTCGGGAAGTCCTGCCCCGGGTAGAGATGACGAAACCGTAACGCCCTGCAGTACGGCCTGCTCCGCCGCCTCAGCCGGGGTGAGCTCGGGACTCTTGTCGAACTTGAGATTCGCAGGGACTACGCAGACGGGCTTGGCCTCGACGGTCAACGTCATCACGCCGTTGCCGCCGCGCTGCAACGAAGTAGCGCCGGTGAGCTGCGTGCGCGGAAGAGCATCATATGTTCTCTTGTCGATTTTGGGCACGCCGTCACACACACGCAGCTCGGTCTTGCCGTTCAGAGTTATTGCCGTCGCCTGAACGTAGGCCGCGCCTTTGGGCCCGTCAAACAACACAATGGCGTTAGCAGGAGCGCCCTTGGCTGACGCGGAAAGACACGCAGCGACAAAAATGGGCAAGACAATAAAGCGCGGGCAATGGCGCACACGAAGAACCACGCCGGACCACCGAAAGAAAATAGGTTTCGGCACACTCATGACGGAAGAAAAAGGTATTTCTCGCGGGGAATGCCTAACAGTAGAACAGTCTTCTATCGCAGTCAAGACCGGGAAAACTAAAGTAATCAGGGCCAAAAGCCAACCAAGGCTATGATGAAAGCTGCCCCTCGAGGTCCGGGAACGATACGTGCCTTATACGTAAGGTGGGGCGCTGTTTTGAGTGTCCATGGATTTGACGGATAAGACACAGCTTCGGCCTGAGAAGCACGAGCCCGCCTCGCAGCAGGAGCCCGCTAGCGGCGGTGCGTCACTCTTTGTGCGCCTCTGGACCTATGAGGGTCCGGAGAAGCCGCTGAACAACTTGGCTTCGGACAAAGACCCGGAAGTCGCCGAGCTGATTCGCAGCCTCGTCACAAGTAGCCACGGCGAGATCACCGAGCAACGGCCGGAAGGTCTGGTCTCTCGTTTCAGTAATCCTCTTTACGCCTTGTCTGCGGCCAAGAAGCTGCAACAGCGCCTGTTGACATTTCACGGCGCCGTGTCGCCACAATTGGTTTCGGCCATTTTAGTTTCCGGTCTGAAGGAGAAAGACGAGGAAGTCCGCATCGATCAATTCCGAGCCGAGGCCGGCCCTGACGCTCCCGTGGTGGTGGAAAGCGACGCCGCGCGCATCCTGGTGTCGGGGGCAATCTACGAACTGGCAAAGAATGAGCCCGGGTTTCTATTCAATCCCAAACCTGTGCGTGAAGCGAGCGAAGGCGACGCCGCGCAGGCCATTTACGAACTGCTCTGGACCGACGAGTCAACCTATGGGCACCTGCGCGACACCGGGCAGAGCATCGGCATTCATACCGCCGGCCGCTACCAGATCCAGGCAGAGCTCGGGCGCGGCGCCATGGGAGTGGTTTATAAGGCCTACGACAAAGTGATTGGACGCACCGTGGCGCTCAAGACGATTGCCATCAATCGCAACGCGCCCAATCGCAGGGAACTGATCGAGCGCCTCAAGCAGGAAGCCAAGGCCGCGGGAGGCCTGGATCATCCCAACATCATCACCATCTATGATGTCGGCCAGGAAGACGATCTGGTCTATCTGAGCATGCAGTTCCTGGAGGGCAAGACGCTGCTCACTCTGCTGACCGAGGGCGATCTTCCGCCTCTCCCCACGCTGATTTCTTACGCAGACCAGATCTGCGGCGCCGTCGGGTTTGCCCATGCGCGCGGCGTGATCCACCGCGACCTGAAGCCGGCCAACCTTATGTTGACCAGCCAGGGCGTCATCAAGGTGCTCGACTTCGGGATCGCCAAACTTGACGATGCCACCCTGACTCAGACCGGTCTGGTGGTTGGCACCCCCGCCCATATGTCTCCGGAGCAGGCGTCGGATAAAAAGATTGATCACCGCACCGACATCTTCGCTTTGGGGTCTGTGTTGTACGAGCTGTTTACGCGAGAGAAGCCCTTCAAAGGCGACGTTACTACCATCCTTTACAAGATCGTTCATGAAGATCCGGTGCCGCCTTCGGTCATCAATCCGGCTTTGCCGGGCGGCATCGACGCCATCATACGCAAGGCCCTTGCCAAGGACCGCAAAGACCGATTCCAAACTTGCGAAGAAATGGGCAAGGCCTTGCGTGAACAAGCGGCATTGCTGAAAACGGCGACCGCGGACGCTATCAGGGCAACGCCAGTTGCGGCCACGCCGGCGCCGCGTCCAGCCCCGGCTTCGCCAAGCTATCTGCTGGACACTACGACCGTGCGCGCACCGAGGCGGAGATCGATTCCCCTAATCACCGTGCTTTTGTTCGCGATAACTGTGCCGACCGGCTGGACCTTTTACGTAAAGTCACGCACAGGTTCTTTCCCTGCGCCGGCTCAGAAGCTTGTCACAACATTGCAGCGAGCGATATCGCGGCGAACTGCCGATGGCTCCGCCAACACCGAGCAGGTACCATCACAACAGCCTGCGGAACATGCCGGCAGCCAGACGCCTCAAGGCAGCGCGGCCATTGAACCAGCGAATCCAGCGAATGCCCAGTCAGCGGACTCGAGTCCCGGCAGTTCATCTGCGGCAAATACGGGTGACGTGATGCCCGCGCAGAAACCGCAAGACAATGTGGGGACCTCCGCACCATCCCAGCCCGCATCCGGCGTGCAACCTTCCAACACTGCATCGCCGGGCGCAAGTACTCCAGCTCAAGACGGGAATGGCCAGGTGGGCACGGGGAACGCGATCACTTCCAAAGGGCGCACCTCAGCCCAAGATGCAACCAAAGCTCAGTCCCCTTCGGCAGATGGCGAGACGGAGCCAACATCGGAACCCAACCCAGGAAAGCCTGCAAAGAAATCTGTGGCTGGAGAACCTTCTCTGAAGGTGGACGGCTTCAGCCGGCGCGATGTTCCAGAGTTACTGCGGCAGGCGGACGCTGCTTCAGGACGCGGCGACTATCGCATGGCACGATATGAATACAATCTCATTCTGAAGCTTGAGCACAACAATGCGGTCGCCCGCGCGGGATTGCGTCGTATGGAGACAGCCGAACAGGTCGGAGCACAGCGCTGAGTAGCTCAGTTTCTCGCCGGCGAAGGACCTCTCGATCGAGGATTTTGTGGGGAAGATGGTGAGCGCGGCTGGATTCGAACCAGCGACCCACGCCTTAAAAGGGCGTTGCTCTACCAACTGAGCTACGCGCCCACACCTTATCAATCTAACACATTCCAAAGGAAATACGGCTGCATCGGTTGCCTTCCCTCAAAACTGCATCACCCACAATCGACCTTAGAAACGCCTTTGAACATCCTCAGTGAGTTTGATTCACGTGACCCGAAGCACGAAAAGCGGGTGTCATCATTGCTGACGACACACTGAGACAACTGCGGGCAATACCAGTGTCAGCAGAAGTTGCGGAGTGGTGTAAAGCAAAATGAACGACATAGACGCTACGCGCACTGGCATGGGGCGTGCCCGAGGAACCGGCTGGATTGCTGGTCAGGCCTCCAGACCGACTTGGCCAGAAGACGCCATGACCGATTGCGCCGGAGCTTGCCGTTAGCGCGGGAGCTGGCGGCCTTGCGAGGCGGACTTCACGCTGCCACCCGAAGCCGTGGCCTGGTGAATCTCCAACATCGCTTTCTCTTTGGCGGCTGCGTGCTCTTTTACTATTCGGGCCATTCGTTCGCGGTCTTGCGCCTGCTCCGCAGATTTTTGGGCTTTCGCGTCTTTGAGCATGGCGACAGCATGACACAATCGCGGCCGCCAAGGCGGGAAAATGTGGCTGGTTTACCCTTTTTCTTATGGACGAGCGAACCGGCAACAATGCTGGGTAGGGACTGCCCTCGATTGTCGCTAACAGCTTGCAACCCAGGTGTTTAAGTCAGTTTTCGGGTTCAACAGAATACCGGTCGCGGGGACGCCGACGGGCGTGTAGTGCTGAACACTTCAACGCCGGATGCATGATCGCATGGCCGAGGTCGGTGCATGGCTCTGGAAGGTGGTGCTGGGATATTACCAATACCACGCAGTTCCCGGGAACACGATGCAGTTGCGCATCTTCAAGCTTCGCGTGTGCCGGCTATGGCAGAGTGTTCTGGTCCGTCGCAGCCCAGCGCGCACAGATGCGTTGGGAACGTTTCACCCCAGTCTTGAATCGGTGGATTCCTCCACCCCGCGTCCTGCACCCCCTATCACGATGCACGCTTCTACGCCACTCATCCTTCGTAAGAGCCGTATGCGTAGACGCGCTCGTACGGATCTGTGCGGGGGGCGGTCAGCGATGGTCGTCCCTGCCGCGACAGCAAACTGTCCACGCAGTCTCACCATGCCTGCAGTCGGCCGCCTGTGCATCCACCAAAGTGCTCGGTTTGAGCTTACCTCGCGAAACTCTCTCAAATTCAATTCGTTCTGCGATCGTTCACGATCATGTGCGCGGCGCTCCGGCCAAGCGAAATGGCAGGACTCGTCGCCTTCGTTTCACCCGATCAAAGGTACGGAACTTGAACGGCATAGGAATTGGCGCGGGCCGTGGCTGAACGGTTTCCGAAGTGCAAGGTTTTGCTGTTTTCCGGCCAGGCGGCGACCGCTGAGCTAGTGGATCGCGGTCGAACGCAAGGCTGTGATTCCCGCTGCTTTTCAAACCCATTCATCCGGAGGAGTTTGTTGAAGAAAGCTGCTGAAATGTTGAACTCTGCCAAATTGCAACCAGGTCGCTTAAGGCAATCCCTACAAGCTAAAGAACTGAGGAAATGCCCTCTTCACTCTTTCCCACACGATAAGCGAGCTGGACGGAATCGCTGATCCGGCTCATCTTCAGGTTGCAACCGTAAAGGCTCCGCGTGCGCCCATGGTCCCCGATGGGCATCTAAACGTACATGGAGAAGCCCAGACTTCTGTTCGTCGATGATGACGAATCGATCAGGCAAACCCTGCCGACGATTTTGACCGCTGAAGGCTTTGACGTGACCGCGACGGCCACTGTGGCCGAAGCGATCTCAGAGATTTCTAGGCAACCTTTTGAGATACTGCTCTCCGACTTGAACATTGGCCAGCCGGGCGACGGCTTCACTGTCGTCAGCGCGATGCGCAGGACACATCCCCACGCTCGAACGTACCTCCTGACTGGCTACCCTGACTTTGCCTCAGCCCTCGAAGCCATTCGCCGGCAGGTTGACGACTATCTGGTCAAGCCAGCCGACATTCCGACCCTCGTCAAAACCCTGAAGAGGCAAACGACCCGCCGGCGAAGCCCCGGCCCTCATGGCAAGCGCGCCTCGGCTGTGATCCGAGAAAATGCCGAGTCTATCATTGAGAGTTGCTCCCTGGAGATCGATCGCAATCCGAAGTTCGCCCGGATTGATCTTCCCAGGAGCGCAAGGATTGATCATCTGCCCGGTCTGTTGCAGCAACTCGCGAATCGGCTGGATAAGAGCCACGACATCAGTGACAAGCAAGAGATGGAGAGTGCCTGGGCTCACGGCAAGACGCGGCGGCTGCAGGGGTATTGCGTGCCGTTGATAGTCGAAGAAGAGCGGGTTCTTTATCGCGTCATCGCAAACGCCCTGCACGCCAATTTGCTGGACATGGATATAAGTTCGATCATTCTGGATATGGAGCAGATCAGCGATAGCCTGAATCTGATGGTTGCGGAATCGCTCCGCAGCTTTCTCGCCACGGAGCCGATCGCCGCCTGAGCAGAAAGGGTTGGGAACCTTGCAAGAGTCACTTGTTAATCAGGCGCGACGGGGAAACCTTTTGGCGTCCCCTGAAAAATTGGAAGGGTCATCCGACGAGCACTGTCGTCTACGTCTACTACCTCATCGGAAACCGGGTCCTGGCCAGGACAGGACTCGACAACGAAGCGCATTGCTACATACTCGGTTGAAACCAGTTCAATCCGTTAGAAAAATGTTCCACTGCTCTGGTGACTCCGGCCCCCGGAGTGCTGGGAGCAAGGCCCTCGGTTGGCTCACTGGGCGACGGATACGTTGCGAGTCGAGTTGATAAAGGCTTCTCTGTCCACGTAGAGCCACACGTTGTCGCAAAAGAAGCGAACGACCTTTGCGCCCTCCCAGGGTTTGCAGACTCCCCCAATGCAGCCACTGGCAAGCGGGACAGAACGTACAAGCCGAGTGGCCCGCGGCCGGGCTTCGAGCCTGTGGCCCCTCAGTTGTACAATCATCGGGTCATGCCGAAGAAAAAGACTCCGAAACCGAAGGCCAACAAATGGACCCCAAATCAAGCGGCTCACAGAGAGGCAAAGCAGCGTAAGCAGCAAAGCAAAGAGGAAGCCGCTGCGCGCATCGTCAGGGAAGCAACTAAGGATTATCCGCTGTGAGTTGCGTCCAGTTCCACATTGCCGCTGCCCCGCATCATTTAGAATCACTTACGTGGAGGAGAAAGTCTTTCGGATTCGGTTTGACGCTATTCCGTGCGGTCCCTCCGCACCCGGGGAACATGCCATCATTCTTGTGGGCCTGCGCGATGGGGCCACGCCGCAAATCTTCAAGATCTCCTGGCCGGTCTTTCGAGACCGACTGATATCTATCCTTGGATTTTCCGTAACGCGGGCCTTTGAGCTTGACAAGGTAATTTCCGCCACCGATCGCATCATCATGGAACCGATTGAAGCAACCATGAGGCAACTCCAGGCGCTGGGATTCGAAGGGATCTAGTCCATGGCGCTCAGATTTTGGCTGATTCGAACTGGCGATGACCTCCGAGTTCGACTCGCTGCGCAATGAGCCGCGCTTCACTCACTTGCTGAGCCAGGTCGGCCTGCCCGTTCGTTGAGGCGCTAGTCTAGTCCGGAAAATCATGTGTCGCCAGCACGAAAATGAACCAATAAGAAAACTGAAGGACGATTGTGTAGTAAATAGGCGGTTCTCATGTGGTGTTTCGTCACCCACACAACACCCGATTTGGCCGTATTTCTAAGTATCTGGGCAGCCCGGTTTGAACTTGTAAGTTGTTGAAAATGCTTGGTAGGAATGCACTAAAAGGGCGTTTGCGCTACCAACTGAGCGACGCGCCCACACTTTTTCATCATACCATTTAGCGCAGGTCATCTAGCGCGGGTACAGCAGGTAGCTCAAGCCCACGCGCATGTGGTGCTGGAGGTGATCGGGGACGGAAAGGGCGATGGCCATTCCCACCAGTCCGTGCGCGATTCCGAGAGGCAGCACCGTGCGGTAGCGTAAGTAGAGTTCACTCATCAGCCAGCCGCCGGCTAGCGTCACCGGAGTGAGCACCGGGTTGGGAAGGTGGGCCACGCCGAACAGGCTGGCTGCGATCAGGCTGGCGCGAAGTCCGCTCTGCGTAAGCTGCTCAACGCGCACCAGGAAGAAAGTTTGCTGGATGAACTGCTGGATGATGGCCCATACCAGGTAGCTTCCGGCATGCAACAACGGATCTTTCTTGCCGAACAGGCCGTGAAGAGTGCCCAGTGCCGCCGCCAGCGCCACCAGGCCTGCGGCCACCAGAGCCCCTGCCAGAATCACCAGCCCGGTGACTTTGGCTGATGGCGGCTTGAGACCGCGGCGGAGCGACTTCCACGCGGAGATCAGCGCCCACCCCAGAAACCATGCGGCTGAGATCCAGAAAAGCCTTCTCTGAGCGGTCTTCACCGTCCAGATCGTGCCCATGATCAGCGCGAAGCCGATTGCCACCTCCAGCAGCGTCAGCCACTCTCTTTTGCTGGGGGACAAGGGGCCGTGGGCAAGCTCTTCTGCTGTTGCACCTGGGGCGGAAAGGACAAGAGAGGAGTTCTCGGGCATCGCAGCACTACAGCTACCGTACAATTTTTGCTTTACACCAGTATACGATGCACGAAACAGCTCCGGAGAGCGCCGTGCGAAAATGTCCAGAAGAAACGGCTCCAGCGGACTGCAACGTCCAGCCTGCTCTCGAAAGTGCCGCGGCCTTGGTCGAGTCTGTTCAACTCATTCCGTAATCGGTGCCGGCGGAAAGCCTTGCCGGAACTTGCCTTTGCCGGGCGCGTACATTTAGCTTCATAGAATCATGAGCAATCAGCCCGACCCGCTGGCGCAATCCGCGGCCGGCTCCATTGACCTGAACGCCTCGCCCGACGGCGACTTCTCCGCCGCGTTGAATGCCCGGCTGGATGGATGGAATGCGGCCATGGGTGTCCGCCTGGTGCGCGCGACCGCCGACGAGGTCACCGCCGAGGTGGAGATCGGCGCCCGCCACCGCCAAGCCTACGGGATCGTTCATGGCGGGGTCTATGCGGGATTGGTCGAGACCGTCAGCTCCGTTGCCGCGGCGCTGTGGGCCCGGCGGCACAATCAAACCGTCGTCGGCCTGGAGAACCACACTTCGTTCTTACACGCGGTACGTGAAGGCAAGCTCGCGGTTACGGCGCGGCCGCTGATGCGTGGCCGTCGGACACAAGTCTGGCAGGCAACGGTGACCGACGGCGCAGGCCGCACCGTGGCCGAAGGCAAAGTGCGCTTGATCTCGCTGGAGGCTGGCGCCGCACTGGCTGGCGAGCAGGTGAGAGTGAAGCCCAGCCAGGATTGACTGCACGCGGGTCCGAGTTGACTCTAGCTTCCCCGGAAAGAGCGATTGGTTGGCTGCGAAGGCTCTGTCTTCTTTTTAGTGGCCCAATCTCTAGTGGTCCAACGCTGCCGTCTTTTTCTTGCCCGGCCTGGTCGCGGCCTTCTTCGGCAGCATGGTTCCGGGGGGTTCTTCCGAGTTAGGAGCTTTGGTTTTCGGCTCCTGAGAAGCTGCCGTCACTTGGATATAAGAAGAGACGTCCTGCCGGATGCGGCTTAAGGCAGCATAGTCGTTGGCCAGAGGACCGGATTCTCCCTTTTTTCCGTACGCCCGGGTCTGTGCAACCAACGCATCCAGCGACTCCACTACCACGCTGAGATCGTTATACAGTTTGAATGTAGTAGAGACGCTGCCGCGGGAAGTCTGTACGTCGCTGATCAGCCCGGGCATGGCGTCGTGCAGGTTGCGCTGCAACGACTCCGCCACTTGCTGAGCTTGCTGTTTGTGCGCGCCATTCTTCAGCCAGGCGGTCCGCCAGCCCGATTTCCATTTCTCGACATCGAGGTCGGCGATGTCGCTGTCGGTGGCCACGGTGACCCGCTGCAAGTCAAACATGGTGGCATCCAGGCTGGGACGGTCGGTCGCCGGCGCGGCCGAATCTGTGGCGGGTTTTGACCCCGCCGGCATGTGCACACTCGCGGTCTGGGTGCGGGCGGATTGCGCAACCAGGCCCGCGCTTAAGCAAAAAATGACGAGGGCGACTCGGGCGGTCCTCATGGTAAAACTCCTTTTGATGGCTAATGCCCGTTAGCATAGCCCGATCACCTCCGAATCCGGCCATTACTGATGGTCAATGTCCACCGAGTCCGGCCGCAGTCCGCCGGTAATGCGAACAAGGGCAGCGTGGCGTGCGTCCTACGCCTGCGCAAGACATTGAAAACACAGTTTCATCATGTGAGACTCTTGCTGGAGTAGCGTTGGGATAGCGGGCTTCGGTGTATCCTCATCCCTGAGCGAAGCGCCTGTTGTGTCGATTGCAGGCGAAATATTTTGGGGAGTGACTTGTGTCTGTCACCGGGAAACCACTGTTTGTCGCGCCTGAGACTGGAAGACGCAGCCGAGCGCTACAGGTACATCCCCAAGACAACGTCTTGGTCGCGCTGGTCGATTTGAAACAAGGCGAAGAGGTGGCAGTCGCGGGGAGATCGGTGATGTTGGTGACGCACGTGCCCGCCAAGCACAAGTTTGCGACCGCCAGCCTGGGAAGCGGCGATTCCGTCGTAATGTACGGTGTCTCGATCGGCAAGGCCGTGATGCCGATTCGGCTGGGAGAAGCGGTCACAACGAAGAACGTCCGCCACCACGCTGCTGTGGTCGAAGGAAAGTCAGATGCTGATCAATACCAATGGATGCCGCCTGACGTCTCCCGCTGGCGGCAACGGACCTTCTCTGGTTTCCGCCGAGCTGATGGCCAGGTGGGAACGCGCAACTATTGGCTGGTAGTCCCCCTGGTCTTCTGCGAAAACCGCAACGTTGCCGTGCTGAAGCAGGCCTTTGAAGAGGAATTAGGATACGCGCCGCCTCAGCTCTATCGCAGCCAGGTCGCGAGATTGGCCGGCCTCTACAGGGAAGGCCGCGTTCAGGAGTTGATCGGACCTTGGGCCGAGCCAACGAGTGACGCTCCGGAGCGGCGCAGACTTTTCAACAACGTTGATGGAATCAAGTTTCTCTCTCACGAAGGCGGCTGCGGCGGCACGCGCCAGGATGCTGCCGGCCTTGCCGGTTTGCTGGCAGGGTACATTCACCATCCCAACGTCGCTGGGGCCACCATTCTCAGTCTTGGCTGCCAGAACGCCCAGGTCGAACTGCTGCGGAAAGAGATCATGAAACGGGACCCTCAATTCAACAAGCCGCTGGTGATCATCGAGCAGCAACAGAGCCAGTCGGAATTCGCCATGATTTCCCAGGCCATCCGGCAAACATTTCTGGGACTGGTTGCTGCTGAGAAGTGCGTGCGCGAACCCGCCCCGATTTCGCGGCTCACCGTGGGACTGAAATGCGGCGGGTCGGACGGCTTCTCAGGCATTTCCGCCAACCCCGCGATCGGACACACCGCGGACATCATGGCGGCGATCGGCGGCAAGAGCATCCTGTCGGAGTTTCCGGAATTGTGCGGCGTGGAGCAGGAGTTGGTAAACCGCTCCGCCACTCCGGAAATTGCTGAGCGTTTCTTACGCCTGATGCGGGAGTACAACGCGAGAGCGCAAGCCGTGGGCTCGGGTTTCGATATGAATCCTTCTCCCGGAAATATCCGCGACGGATTGATCACCGATGCCATGAAATCGGCCGGCGCTGCCAAGAAGGGCGGCACGTCGCCGGTGGCGGCGGTCCTCGATTTTCCCGAATACGCCGGCGAACCCGGACTCAACCTTCTGTGTACGCCCGGCAATGATGTAGAGTCGGTGACCGCGGAAGTTGGCGCCGGCGCAAGCGTGGTGCTTTTTACTACGGGACTGGGCACGCCCACCGGTAATCCCATTGCTCCCGTCCTCAAGATCGCCACCAATTCGGAACTGGCGCGGCGCATGCCCGACATCATCGATCTCGACGCCGGGCCCATTATCTCCGGCCAGAAGACCGTGGACGAGACCGGCGAGGACATCCTGGAGCTGATCATTCAAGTTGCCAGCGGCGAAGTCCAGACCAAGGCGGAGTTGCTGCACCAGGATGACTTCATTCCCTGGAAAAGAGGCGTCTCCCTCTAAAAATTACGCGGGCGGCGGCAGCTCAAGGCGCGGGTGGGCGAACCAAGCCCCTTGACTTCGTATCCAGCTCTCATATAATGGCACGCCGTGCCGCATTCTAAGACACCAACAGCGCGTCATTCCCCTTACCATGTTCAGGTTCTGGATCGCGCGCTGGCGATCCTCGACACTCTATCCGCCGAGGGTCCGGATCTCACTCTGGCGGAAATTTCCGAACAGCTGGAGCTCCACAAGAGCACGGCGCACCGCCTGATCATGGTCCTCGAACGGCACAAATTAATTGAAAGAAGCTCGGGCAACGGTCGCTATCGCCTTGGCTTGAAGTTGTTCGAACTGGGCACCCGGGCTGTCTCGAAACTCGACCTCCGCGAACGGGCGCGGCCCTTCCTGGAGAGGCTGGTGCTCGAGACCAGCGAGACCGTTCACCTTTGCATTCTGGATGACTCCGAGGTCGTCTATCTGGACAAAGTTGAGCCGGCAAGATCGGTTCGGATGGCATCGAGTGTCGGACGCAGGAATCCAGCGTACTGCACCGCGGTGGGCAAGGCTATGATGGCCCATCTCTCCGACGCGCAAGTGGAGGCGATTGTCCGCAACCAAGGCCTGCGGGCCATGACCGCCAACACCATCACCAGTTTCGCGGAGTTGAAGAAGGAGTTGGGCGTGATCCGCGAGCGCGGCTACGCGATTGACAATGAGGAGATCGAGGAGGGGGTGCGTTGCGTCGGCTGCGTGGTGCGCAACTTTTCCGGTGAGCCGCTGGCTGCCATCAGCATTTCGGCGCCGGCTTTTCGGCTGACCAAAGACAAGGTGAGAAATCTTGCTCAGCCGGTGGTCGCGGCAGCGAGCGCTCTGTCCAGGGAACTAGGTTTCAAGAGTGAGTTGCCGGCTTTCTCGAACGACGGGAAAGCGAAGGCAGCGGTGCAGCGTTAGGAGTCAGGAAAGGCGCCCGGCGCGAGCCGGTTTTTATGTGCTGTTTAGGGTCATGACACTCCGTCTCGCAATACGGTACGCCCGAGGCGTCAGGCGAGAATGACGAAACGAGCCGGAGCAGGCAGCGGAGCAAACAAGATGTACGGGTTAGACCTCAAAGATCGATCGCGGTGTCGGTGGGACCTGATTGCCCTCGGCGAGGTCATGCTCCGCCTTGATCCCGGCGAAAGCAGGATCGCCCGAACCCGGGAGTTCCGGGTTTGGGAAGGCGGCGGAGAATACAATGTGGCGCGCGGCTTGAAGCGCTGCTTCGGGTTGAACACCGCGGTGGTGACGGCGTTGGTTGATAATCCAGTGGGACGTCTGGTGGAAGACCTGATTCTGCAGGGCGGAGTGGACTCTTCGAACATCCGGTGGGCGAAAGATGACGGCGTGGGACGCCAGTCGCGCAACGGCCTGAACTTCACCGAGCGGGGATTCGGAGTGCGCGGCGCCATGGGATGCTCCGATCGCGGCCATACGGCGGTTTCTCAATTGACGCCGGGCGAGATTGACTGGGACAGGATCTTCCAAAAGGAAGGGTGCCGTTGGTTTCACACCGGCGGTATTTTTGCCGCTCTATCCGAAACCACGCCGGCGGCAGCGCAAGAAGCCATGCAAGCTGCGAAAAGGCACGGCGTTGTGGTTTCGTACGATCTGAATTATCGCGCTTCGCTTTGGAAGTCGATCGGCGGCCAAAAGAAAGCTCAGGCGGTGAATCGCGACTTGATAGGAATGGTGGATGTGGTCTTTGGCAACGAAGAGGATTTCTCGGCGGCGCTGGGCTTCGCCGTCCAAGGACTGGACGAAAACTTCCTGGCCCTCGATACTGCGTCTTTCAAAGAAATGATTCAGCAGGTAGTACGCGAGTTTCCGAACCTGAAAATCATCGCCAGCACGTTGCGCAGGGTGGAAACAGCCACCAGGAACGACTGGGGCGCGGTCTGTTTTTGCCAGGGCAAGTTCTTTGCGGCCACCGAGCGCCGGGGGATGGAGATCCTGGATCGAGTCGGCAGCGGAGACTCGTTCGCCTCCGGCCTGATTTACGGAGTGCTGTCAGGTCACGATCCGGCGTGGGCCGTGGAATGCGGCGCGGCTCACGGCGCTCTGGCTATGACCACGCCGGGCGATACCTCGATGGCCACGCTGGACGAAGTTCAGAGCTTAATGAAAGGCGTGGCGGCGCGGATCGCCCGCTGACACTTGGTTTCACAAGGAGAGAGTCATGAGCACGCAGGCCAGTCTTGCTAACGGTCGCGTTGAACGGGAAGGCAATGTGTTTCGCCGGACCCACGCGCACGTCGGCCGTCATGTGGCGATCACGCCGGCCAACAGCAGCATGCAACATCTTTGCTATGCGCGGATCAAACTCGATGCTTCAGTTCCGGAGGTTTACTTCAACACCGGCAAGTGCGAGTCGGCGATTATCTGCCTGAACGGAGAAGCGCAGGTCACAGTCGGGAAGGAAACATTCTCGCTGGCCAAGTACGACGCGGCCTACATCCCGCGGGGATCGGAAGTTCGCGTCCGCGGGCAGGCCGCCGACTTCGCGGAGTTCGCGGCGGAAGTCGAGGGCAACTACCCTCTGCAAGTCGTGCGTTACGCGGCAATACGGGCGGACACGTCTCTGCATTTCATCGCCGGCGGCGCCGCGACCACCCGCGACCTGAACATCCTGATCGGCAAGAACGTCCAGGCGGGGCGAGTGCTGGCGGGCTTCACGATTTCCGACCCCGGCAACTGGACGAGCTGGCCTCCGCACGAACACGCGAAGATGCTGGAGGAGATGTACGTCTATATCGAGATGCCGGCGCCGGCCTTCGGCGTGCAGTTCGTGTACACCGACACCAACGAGCCTGAGCTGGTAACCGTGGTTCGCGAAGGCGATGCTGTCTTGATGCCGCGCGGCTACCACCCCAATGTTTCCGCACCCGGACATCGCATCGGCTTCCTGTGGGCCATGGCGGCGCATCGCGAAGGGGAAGACCGGCAATACGGTGTAGTGAACATTCAGCCTGAATTCAGCGGTTCAGGTTCGGGACTGGAAGCCAGCAAAAAAGAGGCCAGCAAAAAATAGCCGTGGTCAAAAACTCTCTCAATCTTTCCGGAAAGTCAGCGCGGGTGCTCGCCGCGGCCTGCAGCCGGATGGGCCGCTGACCATGGCCACCCTTGGCGAAGAGCCCCGTGCAGTAGCGCAGCCGGCGAGCGTGAACGTCGCCACGGTCGTTATCGGCCGGCCCGCGGGCCACTATCGCTGGATCGTATGCGCGCTGCTGTTCTTCGCCGCCACCATCAACTACATGGATCGCCAGGTCATCGGCTTGCTCAAGCCGACTCTGCAGAGCGCGATCGGGTGGAATGAGATCGACTACAGCAACATCATTTTTGCCTTTCAACTCGCCTACGCGATCGGGCTGTTGCTTGTAGGTAAAGTGATGGACTGGCTGGGTACGCGCAAAGGCTTTTCACTTTCGGTGCTGGTCTGGAGCCTGGCCGCGATGGCCCATGCGTTGGTGCACTCCGTGATGGGTTTCGGCGCGGCGCGCTTCGCGCTGGGTTTGGGTGAGGCGGGAAACTTTCCTGCGTCCATCAAGGCAGTTGCCGAGTGGTTTCCAAAAAAAGAACGGGCCCTGGCCACCGGCATTTTCAATTCCGGAACCAATGTCGGGGCTTTGGTCACGCCGCTGTTTGTTCCTTGGATCACCGTTTACTACGGATGGCGCATGGCGTTCATCGCAACAGGAGCCATTGGTTTTCTGTGGCTCGTGGCATGGCTGGCTCTGTATCGAACGCCCGAAGATCAGCCTCGGCTGAGCAAGGCGGAACTGGATTACATTCGCAGCGATCCGCCGGAGCCAGGAGCGAAAATTCCCTGGCTCGCATTGGTCCCGCTTCGGCAGACGTGGGCGTTTGCCATTGGCAAGTTCATGACGGATCCCATCTGGTGGTTCTTTCTGTTTTGGGCGCCGGATTTTCTGTTTAAGACATACGGAGTCAGTCTGGCCCAAGTGGGTTTGCCGCTGTTTGTCATTTACCAAGCTGCTACCGTGGGGAGCATCGGCGGAGGCTGGCTGTCGTCGTTCTGGATCAAGCGGCGTTGGTCGGTCAACGCCAGCCGCAAGACGGCAATGCTGATCTGTGCGATTGCGGTTGTGCCGGTTGTATTTGCCTCACGAGTAAACCACCTGTGGGCATCGGTAGCATTGATTGCCCTGGCCGCAGCTGCTCACCAAGGCTGGTCAGCCAACATTTTTACGCTGGCCTCCGATACCTTTCCCAGGCGAGCGGTCGGCTCCGTGGTGGGACTCGGCGGCATGTTTGGGTCTGTGGGAGCACTTCTGCTGGCCAAGGTGACGGGATACGTTCTGCAACGGACGGGCTCTTATCTGCCGCTCTTCATTGTTGCGGGTTCTGCGTATCTCATCGCCCTGGTCATCATTCATCTTCTGAATCCTCGCTTACAGCCTGCGCGTGTGGGAAGCGAGATGGGAGCGAGCCAATGACCAAGGCGGATGTGCGCCGGCAACTAACCTCAACCGGCATCGTCCCAGTGATCAGGGCCTCTTCCGCGCAGAAAGCGTTGCTGGCGGCCGATGCCTTGTACCAGGGCGGGATATCGGTGTTGGAAGTTACACTGACCGTCCCTGGAGCCGAGAAGGTCATCGAAACGTTGCGGAAGAACTTCGGCGATGACGTGCTGGTTGGCGCGGGCACGGTCTTGCAGGCAGAGGACGCGAAAAGATGCCTGGATGCCGGCGCCCAGTTTATCGTGTCGCCTGGTTTTGACACGGGCACCATTAGTTTTGTGAACTCCAAGGAAATCCTGATGATCGCCGGCGCGCTTACGCCGACGGAGGTCGTCACCGCCTGGAAGAGCGGGTCTGATCTGGTAAAAATATTTCCCTGCAGCGCGGTCGGCGGAGCCAGCTACATCAAGGCCTTGAAGGGCCCACTTCCGCAAATACCTCTGATACCCACCGGCGGAGTGAATCTGCAAACGGCTGCTGATTTCATTCACGCCGGATCAGAAGCACTGGGGATCGGCAGCGAGCTGGTTCCGGCTTCGGCTCTCGATTCGGGCACGCCGCGCCTGATTACCGAACTGGCGAAGCAATTTCTTGAGATCGTTCAAACGGCACGCAGTTCGCTGGTGAACGCCGCGAAGGGAGGAGTATCGTGAATCCGACAGCTCATTCACCGGACTGCGTCGTGGTGAAAGCCGCGCAAGCTCCGCAAAGCAACCCCGAACCGGGGCTGATGCGCCTGGTGGGGGCGTACAACGAAAAACTTTTTCTGGCCGAACATCGCATGGAGAAAGGCTGGGTGGGCGCGGCCCACAGCCATCCCCACGAGCAGATCGTTTACGTGATCTCCGGCCATCTTCGCGTCGCGTGTGCCGGTGAGACTTTCCACGTCCACGCGGGCGACAGCTTCCTGGTGCGGGGCGGCGTAGAGCACCAGGCGAGCGCGCTGGAGCCAACACACGTCATCGATGTTTTTACACCGTGCCGTAACGATTATCTCTAGACGATTGGAGCAAGTGATTCATGGGACATCCTTCACTCGAACTGACCGGCAAGACCGCAGTCGTGATCGGCGGCACGTCCGGCATTGGGCTGGCGCTGGCCAAAGGGTTGGCGCAAGCCGGCGCGAACGTGGTTCCCACCGGCCGACGCGAGGCCCACGTCCAGGCCGCGGCCAAAGAAGTTGAAGCTTTGGGCGGGAAGACCATGGTCATGCCGGCAGATGTGACCGACATATCCAGCCTGGAAGCGTTACTGCAAGCGGCGATCGCCGAATTCGGCAGCGTAGAGATACTGGTCAATTGCGCCGGCCGCACCAAGCGAACCCCCACCCTGGATGTCGCCGAAGACGAGTGGAACTGCATTCTGGAGACCAACCTTACCGGCGCCTTGCGCGCCTGCCAGGTTTTTGGACGCCACATGGTAGAGAGAAAGTATGGCCGGGTAGTGAATATAGCTTCGCTTTCTTCCTTTGTTGCTCTTTATGAGGTTGCGGCTTACTCGGCGAGCAAGGCGGCAGTAGCATCGTTGACGAAGTCGCTGGCCATTGAGTGGGCGCGGCATGGCGTGTGCGTCAATGCACTTGCGCCGGGCCTGTTTCGCACCGACCTCAACGCCCACCTGCTCGACGGCACTGCGCGAGGCAAAGAGTTCCTTATGCGCACGCCCATGGGCAGGTTCGGCCGCGTGGAAGAACTCGTAGGCGCTGCGGTCTTTCTGGCTTCCGACGCAGCCAGCTTCGTCACCGGACACTTACTGGTAGTCGACGGCGGAATCCTGGCCAGCGGAGTCAACCAGTAGCTGTTCGATCATTGTGTGATTCATGCCGTTGCTCACCCGGAGGCGATGCTGAGCCCGCCGATGGATGGAACCCTTGCGCGCGCTAAGCGCCGAATCAATTCTCGTCGTCGAGCGCTTCCTTCAGGAATGTGGCAACACATTCGGTCAATGCTCGCGCGGGCGCAAGAATCGGGATGGCCAGCGCCTGGCGTCTGACGAGTGGATGGCCCTTGATCCTGACCGTCTGAAAGAAGCGGCTGCGTTCTTTCAAAGCGTATTCGGGAAGAATCGAGCAGCCAAAGCCGGACTCGACGAGTCCCTTGATGGCCTCGGTGTCGGCGGCCTCCATGATGACGCGGCGGCGAAGACCCAGGCCGTCGAGAAAATTGTCAATCATGGAACGCATGTTACTGTGCTTGGGGTAGAGAAGAAACGGAGCGCCGTCGAGCTCCTGGGGATGGATGACGCCGATGTGGCTGCCGTGCACGCGGGTCGGCGAGGGCCGCACCACCAGCAACTCCTCCTCAAAGAGAGGGATGATTCGCAGGCTGTCATTTCTGACCGGCAAAGAGATCAGCCCGAGATCGAACTGCCGGTCGAGGAGGCCGGCCACGGTCTCTTCCGTGGCCAGCACGGTCACGTGGAGATCGAGCCGCGGGTAGCGCTTGCGCAGCATGCGGAACGGCCGCCCCAACCGGTAAATCAACGTTGTGGCGCCGGTGGCAAAGTGCAAGGGACGCGTATCCGAGGCGGCATCGCTTGAGAAGTCCTGTTTGATCTGGTTGAAACGCGCGCTGACCGCGCGGGCATGTTCCGCCAGGCGATGCGCCGCGGGCGTGGGCGTCAGCGTCCGGCCGGAGCGCACAAACAGTTGCACGCCCAGCTCGGATGCCAGTGACTGCAATTGCAGGCTGACCGCAGCGGTTGAGAGATGCAGACTCTCCGCCGCGCGGGTCATGGTGGGTGACTCAAAGACCGCGAGGAATGATTGAAGCTGCCGCAGATCCATGGCGATTTTGTCCCGGCTATACCCGGCCGGGTTTTCGGGCCGCAAAGTTCCGCTGATGAATATTTAACGGAGTTTAACATGCTATTAAAATCTTTAAAATTGACGAAACATTCGGCCGGCTGTAGCTTGGCCAACGGTCATGACTCGCCAGATGTCGCCCCGTGATGGCGGTGTTTCTCGAGCAAGAGAATCTCATTGTTTTGATCGGGGTAGAATCGGACCTGCCGCCACAGAGGATTCGTAGAAGAATGCAGAAGCGGCGTGAGTTTGTAAAAACGTGTTTGCTTGGCGGGGCGATTCTGGCAACCCACTCTGTGGCCGCGTCTGGCTTAGCGCGCAGGCTGCTTCCGTCTGCGGACCAAGACGCGGACGCCTGGGGGCAACTCCCCGGCATCCTCAGCCGCATTAAGGCGCCGGTCTTTCCCGGCCGAGATTTCGATGTCACCAAATTCGGCGCCGCCGGCCACAACCAGACCGACTGCACCGAAGCCATGAAGAAGGCGATTGCGGCCTGCTCGGCAGCCGGAGGCGGCCGGGTGGTGGTTCCTGCGGGCGAGTTCCTGACCGGGGCCATTCATCTCAAGAGCAATGTCAACCTGCACGTCAGCGCAGGAGCGACAATCCGTTTTCTCCGCGACCCGGAGAAGTATCCGCTGGTGTTCACGCGCTGGGAAGGGATCGAGCTGATGAATTACTCGCCCTTCATCTACGCCTTCGAGCAGGAGAACGTCGCGATTACCGGGCAGGGCGTCATTGACGGCAATGCCGATTGTGAACACTGGTGGCCCTGGAAAGGCCGCGCACACTGTGGATGGAAGCCGGGCGAACCCGAGCAGACCAAAGATCGCAACTTGCTCTTCGACACGGCTGAGAAGGGCGTGCCGGTGGCGGAGAGAGTGTTCGGCATGGGACATTATCTCCGCCCCCAGTTCATCCAGCCCTACCGCTGCAAAAATGTCCTGATCGAAGGCGTCACGCTGAAGAACTCGCCCATGTGGCAGGTCCACCCCGTGTTATGCACGAACGTCACGGTCGAAAATATGACCATTACCAGCGCCAGCGCGAACCGTGATGCCGCCCCCAACACCGATGGCTGCGACCCGGAGTCGTGCACTGACGTGTTGATCAAAGACTGCAACTTCAATACCGGGGACGATTGCATCGCCATCAAAGCCGGGAGGAATGCCGACGGCCGGCGCTTGAACGTTCCTTCGCAGAACATTGTCATCCAGAACTGCCACATGAAAGACGGGCACGGCGGCGTGACCATCGGTAGCGAGATTTCCGGCGGCGTGCGCAACGTCTTTGCCGAGAATTGCCGCATGGACAGTCCTCATCTGGATAGCGCGGTCCGCATCAAGAACAACGCCATGCGCGGCGGCCTTCTCGAAAGCATTTATGTTCGCAATATCGAGGTCGGTGAAGTGGCCATGGCCGCGCTGTCAATCGATTTTCTCTATGAGGAAGGCGAAGCCGGCCGGTTCACGCCGGTGGTACGCAAAGTTGATATCCGCAATGTCTCGTTGAACAAGGCGCAATACGCGCTCTACCTGCGCGGGCTCAAGAACGCGCCCATCGAGGACATTTGCCTTTCCGACTGCGACTTGAAAGGCGTTGCCAAGCCGAACGTCGTTGAGAATGTCAATGGTCTCGTGCTGCGCAATGTTCACATCAACGGGAAGCTGGCCGGCGCCGCCGGATAGGAGCGCGGGCGGGCCCGGGTGAAAGAAAGATCCTTCTTTGCTTTGCGGCACAATTGCGGCGACCGTTTTCGTCTTTGTGGCACACTAGTTGTTTGAGACCCATTCTTGCCAAATTCCTCATATCGGCTGCCAGCGCGAATGCCTTTCCTCCTGAGGGCCCGCCGGAGTTCGCCTTCCTGGGCCGCTCCAACGTCGGGAAATCGAGCCTGATCAACTCGCTGCTGGGCAACAAGGTGGCCCATGTCAGCTCCACGCCAGGACGCACCAGGACCATCAACTTCATCGGGATTTATGCCAAGACGGGACAGTCTGATCCCGAGCTCATGCTCGTGGACCTCCCCGGCTACGGCTACGCAAAGCTTTCACGCTCGATCACCGCGGAATGGCCAAAGTTCATTGAGCCTTATCTGAAGGAGCGGAGGACTTTACGGCTGGCCATCGTGTTGATTGATGCCAATGTGCCGCCGCAAGCGCCGGACCGGCAGTTGATCGACTTCCTGCGCTCGGCCGGCCGCGACTTCCTGGTGGTGGCCACCAAGGCGGACAAGCTCTCCGGCAACAAGCTGCGTCATGCCCTGGCCACGCTGGCCCGCGAACATGAGATCGGGCAAATTTTGCCCTATTCGGCCAAGACCGGCTCCGAGCGAAGCGAACTCTGGCAGGAAATCCGGGTCCGGACGGGAAGATAGAGCGCATGGATCCCTTTGCCCGGAAGATGATCTTCGGCTCGCTGGCCTTTGGCGCGGCGATGCTGTTGTTGGCCGGCGTGTTGAGCGTAGTTTACTTCCACAATCGTCCGCGATGCAGCGAGCGGGTGCTCTCCGAGGCCACCAGCCCTGACCGGCAATGGACGGCCATGGTGATGGAGCGTCGTTGCGGCGAGGAATCGCCGTTCGTCATTCACGTCAACCTGCGCCCCGCGGCGGAGCCTGTTCGGTTCGGCTATTTTTCGGGTCAGGCCGATGACGGTGAGATCTTTGCCGTTGAGGAAGACACGCAACCGGCAGCGCTCGCCATGGAGTGGGTTTCGTCAACGCAGCTGACCATCCGCTGCCCGCGTTGTCGCGCCGCCTTGAAACTTAGCGAACTCCTGGGGCCGGTGCGGATACGCTATGAGGGCGGACGTTAGCCGGCAGTATAGATATGCGCGCCGAGCCTCGCAGACGCAATCCTAGTGATTACCGGACACCCCGTCGACGGGATGCTGGCCCAGCCAGGCTGCAAAATTACCCTGCTGCTGCTCGCGATAGCTGATGCACGCGTTGATGCGCTCCACGGTCTGGCGCAGTGTCCGCTCGGCTGACGGGATCTTATGCTGGGTGAAGAACTGCTGCACGTCATCGCGGGTTGCGGTGTCGCACGAACTGCGCATCGCGCCAATAATGTCCCCGCCGCTGGACATGGTGATCTTCTTTTCGACGTCCGGCCAGTGGGTCTTGATCCACTGCCAGGCAACCGGCTGGCTGGCGGGCGTGGCCAGCACGCCCGCGATCACATGCGGCGCGTCCTGGTTGCGAATGTAAGGTGAAACCGCCAGCTGCAGCGTGCGCTCCACCAGCTGCGGATCGCGGAACTCGACCAGTGCGTAGCCAACGTTGTAGAACTGCTCCGGTGATTGCATGTGCTGCAACGCCGCCAGATACTCATCGAAGAGCGCCGCATCTCCATAGTGCGCGGCGACTTCCAGTGTGGTTCTTGCCAGGCTGGCATCCACCGAACTGGGATTCTGCAGGTACTGGCGGCTCACTTGCGTGGCTTGCCGGATGGTGTCAGGATCCTGGCCTATGCCTCCCAGGATCGCGACGACCATCGCCCGCAAGGTGTGGGTCTCTTCGCTTTCGCCCGGCGCCGGCTCCCAGCCGACTTTGGCCATCATGGGACGAAAATTGGAACGTATCCAGGCGTGGTAGGCTTCGCGATTGGCTCCGTCGGCGAGATGATCGTCGATGACTTGCAGGGGAAAGTTAAAGCTTTCAACCACCAGCCGCTCCTGGTCAGAGCTCAACGCGTTTACCAGGTCGAGAAAAGCTCCAACCTTCTCCTGGCCGGCGCGGACAAGAGCGGCCTCGTCTTGGACCAAAGACACGCGCTCCGCGGTACTTAACCCGGTCAGTGCCGCTGTGCCCAGCTTTTTGAAGTCATCAGCCTCATACTGCGTACGGTAGTAACCCACGGCGCCGGCGTTGGTAAACACCCACGGAGAGCAGCCGACGATGGGCACGGTCTGACGGCGATCTGCCAAGAGCTGGCAAAACGGTTTGCTGTCCCCGGCCTTGATGCACACGGGTATCAGCCAGGTTTTATTGCTCTTGTCGGTATGGCCGTCAGAGAAGAAGCGTTCTTGCGAGAGAGTGACTTCGGTCTTGGGGTGGGGCTGGACCGTCCTTCGGGAATGCTTTCCTTTCTTGGTGGTTACGGCTGGCGGAGTTATACAAGAAGTCTTGACGGTAACCAGGGGCTCACCCGGCTGGTTCACAAACGCGGCCATGATCTTGTCCACCGGCCGGCCGCCCGACGCTTGGGTCAACGTGGCCCAGAAATCTTCCGCCGTGGCGTTGCCGTACTGAAATTTGCGCAGGTAGTCGTTGACTCCACGGCGGAACACGTCAGGGCTGACGTAGGATTCCACCATGCGCAGAACAGCTGCCCCCTTTTGATAAGAGATGGCGTCGAACAGTTCGTTGATCTCGTCCGGGGTCTCTGCGCGGACGCGGATGGGATGCGTGCTTTCCAGAGCGTCGGCAATCAGCGCGTCGTTGGTTTCTCCGACAGCGTCGAGAGCGGCATCCCACTCCGGATGCAAGGCCTGGGACGGCTTGAGCGCCATCCAGGTGGCGAACCCCTCGTTCAACCATATGTTGTCCCACCATTTCATAGTCACCAGGTCGCCGAACCATTGGTGCGCCATCTCGTGCGCCAGCGCCTCAAAGACCTCCTGGTGGGTTCGTACAGATGCATGATTGTCATCGATGAACAGCAGCGATTCGCGATAGAAAATGGCGCCGGTATTCTCCATAGCGCCGGCCTCAAAGTCGGGCACGCCCACGACGTCCAGTTTGCCGAAAGGATAGGGAATTCCGTAGTACTGGTTGTAATACTTGAGAATCTCACCTGCGTAGCGCAATGCGGCGGCCTGCAAGGGTTTCTTATCGGGTGTGCCGCAGACGCGTATGGGAATGTTCTCCGCGCTGCTTTCGCTGCACTGAAAATCGCCCACCGCCATGGCCACCAGGTACGTTGACATCTTGGCGCTGATGGCAAACTTGAGAGTATGTTTGTCCTCGCCGGGCCCGGACACGTCCGCCATCAGGCGGCCATTGGAGATGCCGGTGTCGTCTTTGTCCACGATGAGGGTGATGTCAAAAGTCGCTTTGAGAGCGGGCTCGTCAAAGGAAGGGAAGGCCCGCCGGGCGTCGGTGGATTCAAATTGCGTGACCGCGTATCTTCGCAGCTTGGTCTTGGCCAGATAAAAACCGCGCAGCATGTCATTGAGCACGCCGCTGAACTTGATATGGATGCTGGCCGGGCCGGCTTCGAGCGGCCCGCCTACCGTGAGCGTGACCTGCTCTTTCTCCGGCTGAAAGCTGGCCTGGGCCGCCTGAGTCTTCTCACCCTGGGTGACGCTGGCTTCCTGTATCTCCAACTCGGCCGCGTTGAGCGTGATCGTGGGGCCCGCCTTTACCACTTGAACATCGATAGTTTCCTGGCCGGTGAAAGTGGCTGTTTCCAGGTTGGGCGTGAAGGTCAGGTCGTAGTGCAGGGGAACGATCCCATCGGGCAGCCGTTGGGCACCCGCCCAGGCTGGCAGAATGACGAAAAGAATCCAGACGAAGTATCGTAAACGAGCCATATGTCTCCTCAAAAACCTTACCGCGTAACCGATGCTACGGGACAACCCCACAGGGCATTGTGCCCGGCTGCTGTTCCAGAACATCCGGGGCGTTGCTGCAATCGGGAACTTGCGTCCCCGGCGGCCACAGCTGACCGCGAGGTCCGGCGACCACGCCGGTCTCGGGAAAATCAGACTTGGAAAGCGCTCGCAGGATAGGAACAATGCGCAATGCCGCGTCGAGCTTTGGTCCTCCCGGTTTTTCCTGCTTGACCGCGTAGACTTGGCCGCTGAGAAAATCGCCGTTGGGCAGCAGATGCGCCTCCAGTACCAGGGAGACGCCGTTCTCTCCACTCAGGTTGAAAGGGCCATAGGTTGCGAAATTTCCCAGCGAGTATGCGATCAGCTTTCCGTGATAGACCTCCATGGCACGAACCACATGCGGCCCGGAGCCTAACACCAGCTGAGCGCCGGCATCCACGGCGGCGCGTGCGAACTTGCGCAGGTTGCCGCGGTCTTCGCCGAGGAACGTCTCGTCGCCGGGAGCTACGTGCTGGTGGGTGGCGCCTTCAGCGCCGCCGTGAAATGACACTATCACCAGGTCGGCTTCCTGGCTCGCCTGGCGGACCGTGTCCAAGGCATCGTCCAGATCCAGCAAGTTGTAGGCGCCGGGATAGGTGGCGAAGGCGATCACGTCAATCTTTCTGCCTTTGACCGACAGGCGGGCGATGTCTCCCACCTCGCCGGAATGGGCGATTCCTTGTTCGTCCAGCACGTGGCGCGAGCTGGCGCGTCCTTCGGCTCCGAAGTCCATGGCATGATTGTTGGCCAGACCCATCACGGTGAATCCAGCCGATTTCAGGTAGGCGCCGTAGCGTGGGGGAACACGGAAGGCATAGCAGGTGCCCTCTCGCTTGCCGCGACATTTGGCCGAGACGCCTCCCTCCACCAACGGGCCTTCGAGATTCCCGAAGACCACATCGCCGCGCTTCAGAATGGGCGTAACCTCATCGAGAAGGCCGGCGCCGTCGTTGGGAGGCAGATCGCTGCCCGAAGCATCGGGGAAGGTGGTGCCGAGCATGACATCGCCGACGGCGGTAACCACAATCTCATCGGCGGCTGGCTCGAGGTTGTGCGTGCCGTTTAGCCAGATCTCGCCCTCCCGTTGCGGAGCAAAACTGTCATAGCGTGCTCCTGGCCACCATACCTGGGGCAAGGTAAGCGGCCATGGTGGGTACCGATCCTTGGGTTCGGAAGGCTGTACGAACGACTGAAGTGTCGGAGAAGGTAACGCCGACGGCGCGGCTTGCGCGTCCGGCGCCGGCACAAGTTGAGAAGTCTGAACCGGAGCTGCTGGTTGCGATTGCGCCGAGGTCTTGGCGACGGCAGAACAAAAGATCGCTGACAGGCAGAATGCCATGCGCCAGACAAGACCGGGGCGCAAACCACGGAGCTCTGCCGCCTCGCGGCGAGGTGGCGGGGTCCTTTTTGTCCGCAACGTTACTTGCGCCTTGGTCGCCTTGTCGCTTCCTGGCAAAGATGACAATTCTGAAAACCATCCCCATCTAGAGAGCTTTGTAGCTCAGAAACTCCGGCCCTTCCATCAGATGCGGGCCGGACCCGCGCAGTGACCGGAAACTATCATTTGAACACAGCGGTTCCAGGCAAACCAATAAGCGATTTCCCTGTGGTCGCTGATGTCAAACACCGCCAGGTCAGCGTCCTTTCCCGCCTCGATGCTGCCTTTCCTCATCTGCAAACGGAGGGCGCATGCGGCATTGACGGTGGCCGCGGTGATCGCCTCAGCCGGGCTCATCTGCATATGTGTGCACGCCGCAGACATCACAAAGGGCATGCTCGGCGTGGGTGAGGTGCCGGGGTTGAAGTCGGTGGCCAGGGCCACGGCCACACCGGAATCAACCAGCCGCCGGGCGCCGGGATAGCGGGTGTGCCCGAGGAAATAATTGGCGCCCGGCAGCAACACCGCAACCGTCTGCCCTCGGGCCAGCTCGGCAACGTCTTCATCGGCGACGCAATCCATGTGGTCCAGGGAAGACGGCTGCAGGGTGAGCAGCCCACCCAGTTTTGACGGGGTGAACTGGCAAACGTGAGCGCGCGTCCCCAGCCCGCGCCGCTGCGCTGCGGCTAGAATCCGCTCGGATTGCTCGAGCGTGAAGGCGCCGCGTTCACAGAAGACGTCCGCGTACTTGGCCAGCTTCTTTTTCGCCGCCAAAGGAATGATTTCGTCACAGACAAGACCTACGTAGGCGTCTTCGCGGCCGGCGTACTCCTGCGGAACCACGTGCGCCGCCAGCAGGGTAGGCACAACCGTTCCCGGCCAATGTTGCGCGGCGTCGCGGATGGCTTGAAGCGACTTCATCTCGTCATCGAGCGTGAGGCCGTAGCCGGACTTGACTTCGACCGTGGTGGTCCCATGCTCCAGCATGGCCCACAAAACATTGAGTACCTTCTCGCTCAACTCGCGACGGCTGGCCTGGCGCACCCCGGCCAGGCTGGAACGGATCCCTCCGCCGGCCGCGGTGATGTCTTCGTAGCTGGCGCCGGCGATGCGCTTTTCAAAGTCGATCAGCCGCGGCGCGGCAAACACCGGGTGGGTGTGGCAATCGATCAGCCCGGGAAGTACTACTCCGCCTTTGCAATCGACCTCTTCGATCTTGCGCTTGTGTTTTTTGATCCAGGGATGGCGCAGCAGCTCGCGTTGTCTGCCTGCGGCGATGATCTTTCCTCCGCCACAGAGCACCGCGGCGTCTTCAATGAGTCCGATCTCTTTAAGCGCCGGCCCGCGACGCGCTGCGTTCTCGCCGCGCACGGTGACGAGCTGGCCGATGTTGGCCAGGAGCAAGTAGGGAAATGTTTTAGCCGTGGTTGTCTTAGCCATTTAGACCGTCAATGCCGCTTTCTCAACGCCGCAGCCCGAACACACGCAACGTTCGCCGATGATAAAAGGGCGCGCGCAAATTGCGCAGTTTGTCTCTGGATCCGGTTCGATCCTGCCGAGTTCGTCTTTCAGATTGATTTTTAGGCGAGGGGCGGGAGGGTGTTTGATCATCTGCCAGCCCACTATCAAGAATACCGTCGCGAGAAAGCCAGCGGCAATCCATTGGACGGGGTCGGTTTTCGAATCAAGCACGGCTCCCGCTGCGCCTACTCCCAACAAACCGACAAGAATCCACAAAACTAATCTGCCTGAGAGAGGTCGAGCGTGTGGATTTTTTCTGCACTCTGAACAATGCCAGCGACGGTGGAGCCCCAAGGGCACCAATGGGACAAAAAAAATATGAAATACGTCAAAGCTTTTTACTCGGTAAGCGCGGCGTGGCTTTGCACAGGACAGGCAGAAGTCGTTTCTGTATGCCACCATTTTTTTCTTGAAATGATAAACGCCGTGCAGGATAAACAGCGCCAGCCTCCGTTCCTTCGTCAGCGCAAGATCGTTGGGTTTTCATCGTCAGCCTGAGTTCTTCGTTTCGGCGATTTGGGCAACATCTTTTTAATCGGTATTTGCACGCCGTTCTTCTCCGCAAACTCGCTGGCTTCTTCATACCCCGCGTCCACATGCCGGGCCACACCGATGCCGGGATCGTTGGTCAGGACGCGCTCGATGCGGCGGGCCATTGCGTCGGTTCCGTCGGCGACCGTCACTTGGCCGGCGTGGAGCGAATATCCGATACCCACGCCACCGCCGTTGTGAATCGAAACCCAACTGGCGCCGCTGGCGGTATTGAGAAGTGCGTTCAAGAGGGGCCAGTCGGCCACAGCGTCACTGCCATCCTTCATGCTCTCCGTCTCGCGATAGGGTGAAGCCACTGAGCCGCAATCCAGGTGGTCGCGTCCCATCACGATGGGCGCTTTGATCTTGCCCCGTTTGACCAGATCGTTCATGGCCATCCCGAACTCGGCGCGTTCGCCGTACCCCAGCCAGCAGATGCGCGCCGGCAGTCCCTGGAACTTGATGCGCTTGCGCGCCAAGTTGATCCAGCGGTCCAGAATAGGGTTGTGCGGGAACAGTTCCAGCACCAGATCATCGGTCACGGCGATGTCGGCGGGATCGCCGGAGAGAGCCACCCAGCGAAACGGTCCGCGGCCTTCGCAGAACAGTGGCCGGATGTAGGCGGGAACGAATCCGGGGAAATCGTAGGCGTTCTTCACGCCACGCTGAAAGGCAAAGGTGCGGATGTTGTTGCCATAATCGAAGGTCACGCTGCCCATCTTCTGCAAGCGCAGCATACCTTTCACGTGCCTCGCCATCGCGTCCAACGAGCGTTCCAGGTAGCCTTGCGGATCGCTTCGCCGCAGCTCCAGCGCCTTCTCCAGTGTTATGCCGTTGGGGACATATCCGTTCAGCGGATCGTGCGCCGACGTTTGGTCGGTGAGGATATCGGGGAGCACGCCGCGCTCGGCCAGCTCGGGGATGACATCGGCGCAGTTGCCGATCAGACCCACGGAAACTGCTTCCTTCTTCCGGACCGCGTTCTTCAAAATGCGCAGCGCTTCATCGAGGTTGTTGACCATGAAGTCGCAGTAGCCGGTCTTCAGACGTTTCTTGATGCGCTCAGGATCAACGTCAATCCCCAGGAAGCAGGCGCCGGTCATGGTTCCGGCCAAAGGCTGAGCGCCGCCCATACCGCCCATGCCGCCACTGACAATCAGTTTGCCCGCCAGATCGCCGCCGAAGTGCTTCTCGCCGGCCGCGGAAAAAGTCTCGAACGTGCCCTGGATGATTCCCTGCGAGCCGATATAGATCCACGAGCCTGCCGTCATCTGCCCGTACATCATCAGGCCGGCGCGCTCCAGCTCATTGAACTTCTCCCAATTGGACCAGTGGCCCACCAGGTTGGAGTTGGCGATCAGCACGCGCGGCGCGTAATCGTGCGTCTTGAAAACGCCCACCGGCTTGCCCGACTGGACCAAAAGAGTCTCATCGTTGTCCAGGGATTTAAGCGAGGCCAGGATCGCTTCCAGACATTGCTGGTTGCGCGCGGCTTTGCCGGTGCCGCCGTAAACCACCAGATCGCGCGGACGCTCGGCGACCTCTTCGTCCAGATTGTTCATGAGCATGCGCATGGCCGCTTCTTGCGACCATCCCTTGCAACTCCGTTCGTTCCCGCGCGGGGCTTTGAGAGGAGGCAGATGCGTTGCCAGGGTTTCCGTCTCTACGGGCATACAGGAATGTTAACAAATTGATGCTTATGACGTGCAAGAGGCGGTGAGAGACGGGCCGAAGGTTCGATTTTGGTTTTGTAGGCCCTTTGGCGTGTCTCATGGAAGGAGCTTCGCCCGCGAAGCGAGCGAACTAAGTCCGGCTTTAGCCGCTGGGCTTTTTCTTGCATCGGATTGCGACCCAGCCAAATAGAGAAATGGCGGTCCTCAAGCATATTGGACACGAGCTGCAGCTATTGTGCGTCTTCCACTCGCCATGTGGGCGGGGGCCCGACCATGATGGAATGGTGCCGTCGCTTCTATCCCGGTGGCCTGCCAACTTGGGAAGAAACGCTAAACAGGGGCTGAAGCCCGGCCTATTTGGATTTCTGCGGCACGACTGAAGTCATGCCCCGACACTTGTCTCGCCGGCGAACAGCTTCTCGCGATCTCTGACGCAATTTCAAAATCTGGCCGCCTGTTTCACCAAGTGTCGTATGTGGTTCCTTCACTGCTCGTCAACTTGGAGCCGCTATGGACGTCGGTGATGCCCGGCTGCGTCTGATCGAGGGACATCACGCTATCGTCCTGCACTGGCTGCCAGGTTTCGGAAGAATTGGTGAACGGATCCTTGGGGAGGGCGTGCATATAGCCGGAGCTCACCAGGTCGTCCAGCGCCTGCGGGGCCTTGTCCTTGTCCTGCGTGTACTGATCGATGCTGAGGCGCATGGAATAGAGGTCTTCCTTCAGCACGGCCTCTTTAGCGTGCAGAAGATGGCGCATATAGGCGGGCGCCGCAACCGCCACCAGGATGAGGATGATCGAGATCACGATGACCATCTCCAGCAACGTAAAACCACCGTGCCGGCGTCGCAACCGCAATGTTGAGCTTCGCATGGCTGTTACCAATCCTTGTACTTGGTTCCGTCCAAGGCTGTGCCTTCAGACTTGCTGCGCACGTCAAAGACGTTCTGGCCGCCCCAGGAATCCGCAGTGGGCTCATCCTGCATGGAGCGCAAAGCCCAGTCTTTGTTGCCGGTCATGGGGTCCACGGGGATGCGGCGCAGGAAGCGGATTTTCTTGCCTCCCTGGGCTTCTACGCCGTTCACCAGAGTGTCCAGGTCCGGAGGATAGCCCTGCGAATCCAGTTTCTGGATGCCCAAGGCGTTTTTGTCCGCCAGGTCCTTGTACTTGTCGATGGCGGTGCGCATCTCCCACAGATCGCGGCGCAGTTCGGTTTCACGAGCCCGTACCATGCTGAGCCGGGCCACGGGAACCGCCGCCCCCATCAAGATCAGGATGATGGTGATCACGATGATCATCTCCAGCAGGGTTACGCCGCGTTGTCGTGCGCATCGCATATTCTGTCTTTCCGTTTTCACGACTGCTCCATCCGGCGGCGCTAGTTCACTGTGATCGAAGCTTGCGAACCTGCGACCACCAGAGGTTGGTTCTGGCTGTTGCGGGCCCCGGCAACAGCAATCGAGACCACGCCGGCGCCCTTGGCTTTGGCCATGAAAGTCAGGTAGAAGACGGCGCCATCGCCGGAGACTCCCTGGGCTCCCAGAGGCCGTTGCGCGCTGATTACCAGACGTCCATTCGCAGCATCATCCCGGTGCTGCAGCGATACCGGCTGTCCATCCTTGGCCAGGTAGTCGCCATTGGTGACGCTCATGAACTGCACCATCTTGGGGTCATAGGCAATCTGTATGGGAACCGAAGAAATATCCTGCCCATGGGCCAGCACGACGGTGAGAGCGAAAGTGCTACCTTGTGCCGGGCTCACATTTCCTGGATCGAATCTCAGGCTCAACTGGTTGCCTGCCGGGCCGGCATCGCCGGCCGGAGCGGCCGCCGTTGGGACAATCGGGGTCCCACCCGATTGCGGAGTAGCTGCCGCACCTGGATTCACGGTTGGTGCAAGCTGCGCCGGAGGCGGATTGCTTCCCGACGGTGGCTGCGCTGGTGCGGCCGCCGGGGCCGCAGGCCGGATCACGGGTGCGACCGGAGCGTTCTGCGTCGGCGGTGTCACGGTCCCGGGCTCGGGCGACCCTGCCGTGGCCGACTTCACTAAGGCGTTCTCCGCGGCTCTCGCCGCGATGTGCAGGTCGATGCCGGTCCCGGTACCCACGTCGAGGGAGCGCCGGTTCAGATCACTCAATTGCTGGGCGCGCACGATGTGCGGCTTCAGCAAGAAGATGATTTCGTTGGTGGTGACTTCCTTGCTCTCTTGCGCAAAGATGTACTTCAGGATCGGAACCTGTCCCAGGAACGGCCAGCCGTTGATGCTCTTGGTGTAGTCCTGCTCCAGAATGCCCCCCAGCAGATTGATTTCTCCATCCTTGAGGCGCATCGTCGTTTCCCCTTTGCGCTGGCTGATGATGGGCTGGGTAATGCCGCCGATGGTCGACGAGCCGTTGACGTTGGATATGTTCAACACCGTCTTGAGCGTGACCTCGCCGTCAGAATGGATGGTCGGCGTAATCTCCAGAATCACGCCCACATCGATGTAATTGAACTGCGTGTTCACGCCCACCGCGCCCACCGCCGTGCCCACTCCCACCGGGGTTCCGAAGGAGCCGGTGGCGATGGGAATCTTATCGGCAATCGTCAGCGTGGCCTTCTCGCCGTTGGTGGCGCGAAGCTGCGGGCTCTGCAGGATCCTGGTGTCGGCGTCGTTCAACAGCGCCTGGGCCGTGACCGGAGCAATGGTCACCGCATAGTTGGTGGAGTTGAGATGCTGTAGGCTGTTGAAGTTGATTGGATTGGTCGCAGTCGTAGTGGTGCCGGTGGTTCCCCCCGTTGTGGTGGTCGTGGTGCCCGTTCCCTGCAGGGCGACGGATGCGGTTTGCGGAGGAACAATGCCCAGATTACGCGTCTTGTCACGGCGCACCTGTGCCACCACCACATCTACGATCACCTCCGGCTTGCCTTTATCGATGTCATCCACCATTTTCTGCGCCAGAGCGAGCTGGTCGGGGGTGCCTTTGACGACGATCGCGTTCTGTGAGGGAACCTGCTGGATACGCTGCACCTCCAGCACCGTGCGGATGGTATTCACGATGTCTTGCAGGTCGGTGGCGCTGCCAACGTTGGTGAGGTAGAAGGTTTTGATTGCGTTCTGCTCCAGTTCGCGGCGTTTGGCCTGCGTGTCCTGGGCGACAAAGATGGTATTGGGCGTGACCGGACGCCAGAAGGTGCGCGATTCCAGGGCCACAATGTCCAGCGCCTCTTGCAGCGTGACGTTGCGCAACTTCACGGGCAGGCGGCGCGAGGTGTAGTCGGGATCAAAAAGCACGTTGAGGTTGGCCAGCTTGCCCAGCGTCTCATAGATCGTCTTGGTATCTTCCGTCATCTCCAGCGCTTCCACGGGGACGTTGGAAATCGGGTTCAGCCGCGCCGGAGGCTGCGCCTCCTCGAGCCGTCTCCGCAGCGGATCCTCTTCTTCCTTTTCCTTAGGATGTGCGCCGGGAGCGCTTTCGCCGGCCTGCTTGGCAATCATTTCTTGCGTGCGCACAATCTCCTGGCCTGCCAATTGATTGCTGGGATCGATGCCCGCAGCCTGCTCGAACAGTTGCAACGCTTCCTGCAGCTTACCTTCATCGCGCAGCTTCTGCGCGCGGTGCACCATGGACGAGCCGGCAAGGAAGCGCGTGCGCTCATAGGGCACGCGATAGCGCACGTCGGTTGGCTTCAGTTCATAGGCCTGCCGATAATAGGTGAAAGCGGCTTCGTAATCCTGGCGCGCTTCCGCCTGCACTCCTTTCTTGAACAAATTACTGGCCGAGTCTTTGCCGGGTGACAGGGCCGAACAAAACACCATAAGGGCTAGGATAAGGGCTACTCTGCGCATACGCTCCTGCTTGATTCGGGTTTAATAACTCCTTCTATTTCAAATGGATAGGAGGGATTCCAGCCCGGTAATCAGACTTTTCAGAAGGCCAAATTATACAACATCAGCTGCGCTGCACCTAGAACGACTTCACAGTTCGCGTCTTGCGCTGTGTTAGCATAAAAATTTTGCTGCGAACATCCAGAGCCTTCCATGGCACGCCAGAGTGTCCATCAAACTGAAGCGAACAAGCCTAAGAACGTCAAGCGCGATCCTGTCGCTTCGGGCGCGCGCGATGCGACCGTCAATCGCGCCGCCGGTCATAATTATTTTCTCGAAGACCGGCTGGAGGCGGGGATGGTGCTCACGGGTTCGGAGGTCAAATCGGTGCGTGCCGGCCGCGCCAACCTCAAAGACGCCTACGCCCTGGTCAAGGACGGAGAACTATGGCTGTTGAACGCGCACATCGGGGCTTACGAAAACGCCGGCTACGCGCCCCAGGCGCCGCTGCGCACCCGCAAGCTGCTGGTGCACGCCGAGGAGCTGCGCAAACTGCTGGGCAAGTCGCAGCAGCGGGGTTACACCCTGGTTCCGACTCGAATGTATTTCAAGAACGGAAAGATAAAATGTGAGATCGCCCTGGCCAAAGGAAAGCAGTCCTGGGACAAGCGGGAAACCGAACGCCGGCGTACCGCCGATAAAGAAGCCCGCGAAGCCATTGCGCGCTCGAGAAAACACTAACGAACCTCTGGGAGAAACAACGCCACTATGGAACTGCGCCTGATCACAGCCAATCTTGCCGAAGTGGAAAGCGAATGCCTGGTCGCCATTGCCCTCGACTACGCCGCCGATAAAGGAGACAAGCAGAAGACCGAGCCTAGACCGGCCGGCCGGGATTCATCCCTGGAGAAGGCCATGGCGGAACTGGTGGCCTCCGGTGAGGTTACCGGCAAAGCGCAAGAGACCGTGTTGCTGCATCGCCCGCAAGGGCTGAAGGCGAAGCGGCTGCTGATCGTAGGCGGAGGCAAGGCCAAGAGCTTCACGCACCCGGAGCTGCGCAAAGCCGCGGGGACGGCCCTGCGTTACCTGCGGTCCAGGATGATGAAGACCTGCGCCTTTGCCCTGCCGGATCTGGCGACGGGAGCCGAAGACGCGGCCCGCGCCATTGTCGAGGGCGCGTTCGTCGCCGATTTCGATCCCGATACCTATCGCAGCGATCGCAAGAACCTGAACATGAAGGACGTCACCATCGTCGCTCCCGCAGGCTCGGATTCTGCGAAGCTGCAGCGGGCCATGGACCAGGCGAGAATCATCGGCGAATCGCAGAACTTTACCCGCGAGCTGGTCAATGAGCCCAGCAACCGGCTCACCCCCACCGTGTTCGCCGATCGCGCCAAAAAGATGTGCGAGAGCATTGGTCTGAAGTGCGAAATCATGGGCCCGGACAAGATCAAGGAACTGAAGATGGGCGCGTTCTGGAGCGTGGCCCAGGGCTCGGACGAGGAGCCGCGGCTGATCGTCATCCGCTACGAGCCGCCAAGCACTCCAGAAAAGCCCGCGCCGGAGAGGCCGGTGCTGGGACTGGTGGGCAAGGGCATTACCTTTGATACCGGCGGCATCTCCATCAAGCCCGCGGACGGCATGGAGAAGATGAAATATGACATGGCCGGCGGCGCTGCCATGGTCGGGGCCATGCGCGCTATTGGCCTGCTCAAGCCAAAGGTGAAGGTGATCGCGATCGTCTGCGCCACCGAGAACATGCCCAGCGGCAAAGCCCAGAAGCCGGGCGACGTGCAGATCGCCATGTCCGGCAAGGCCATCGAGATCATCAATACTGATGCCGAAGGCCGCCTGGTGCTGGCCGATGGACTGCACTACGCGCGCACCCTCGGCTGCACCCACCTGATTGATGCGGCCACCCTCACCGGCGCCGTCGTGGTGGCCCTAGGCATGATCAACGCCGGGGTCTTCGCCAACGACGAGGATATCTATGGCCACTTCACCCGCGCCATCGAACGCTCCGGAGAAAAATTCTGGCGCCTTCCGCTGGACGCTGAATACACCGAGATGATTCGCTCCAGCATCGCCGACATCATGAATACCGGCGGACGCTACGGCGGCGCCATCACCGCCGCCATGTTTCTGAAAGAGTTTGTCGAGGATACACCCTGGATCCACCTTGATATCGCCGGCGCCGCCTGGATGGAAGAGAGCAAGAGCTGGATCGCCAAAGGCCCGTCGGGGATCGCTGTGCGCAGCCTGGTGGAGTTTGTAAAGAGCTACGAGAGCAGCAATTAGCAAATAGCAGCAAATAGCAAATGGCAATTGGCGTAACGAGTACGTGAGGGCGTACTGTCGATACAAGTGTCAGGGCACGAATTTATTCGTGCCGAAACACGGACTATAAGCTTCGGGCTTCAGCCCTTGCGGTTCGATCCGAGCACGACTCCGGAATTTGCGGAAGGGTATCCTGAGCACCCGACCTCCGTGGCGGGTTAAAAGCGGGAATGAACAAGTAAGAGAGCTTTGGGATGCCATGATTTTCCAACCCCTATCCCTGGCTTTCCTGAGCGAAGAGCCTTGCTCCTTCGGGGTCGCTCAGGAAACCCGGGGTTTAAAAAGGTTACCCAAAGGCATTTGCGAACAGTTGTCCCCTACGCCGTTCTTGAAAAAACTCTTTCTCTCGCTCACCGCTCGTGCTACTTTGCCCTTTACCGCCCATGACCAACAACGAAGACTTTCTGCCTTTCGCCGTCGGACCTGATCTGGACCATCCTGAGATGGAGTTTGACCACCACACTGACAGCCGGTTGCTCGACTGGATTGAAGTTGTCACCTCCGGCTGGCCGGAAGCAGCGGAGGATCTGGCCAATACTCTGGCTGACAATCCGGGACGGATCTCCCGCGCCTACCGCAGCCTGCTGGCCGGTTACTCGGTCAAGCCGCATGACGTGCTGAAGATCACCATCGAGACGCCCCATGATGGTCACCACGGCCTGGTCTCCTCCGACAAGATTCCATTTCTATCTTTTTGCGCCCACCATTTCCTGCCCTTTTTCGGCCTGGTGGATATCGTGTACGAGCCGGGGGAATATATCATCGGCATCGGCAAGATGCCGCGGCTGGTCAACTGCCGCGCCAAGCGCTTTCAGCTTCAGGAGCTGCTGGTGAAACAACTGGCTGAGGACATGATGGAGCACGCCCGGGCCAAGGGCGTTTACATCCGCGCCGCCGCCCACCACATGTGCGTGTGCTATCGCGGCCCCGACTTCGCTTCGGTCAAAAACGTGACCACGTATTCACTGGGCTCATTGGAGCACCCCGAGCGCGAGACCGAGGTCATGATGGCCATGCAGGCCGCCGCCGGAGAATAGACTTTGTGAGAAGACGACGTAGAAAAGCTCACCACTGATTACACTGATTGAGAGCCTGATCACAAGCGAATCTGATCAGTGAGATCAGTGTAATCAGTGGTAAGGTTCTTTCGGCTATCCAGCCTTTTCCATAGCGGTGAGGGAGACGTCTCGGCGTTCCACCATCTCTTTGGTCACCTCGAAGTCCTTCACGCGTTTCTGGCTGGGCAGGTGATACATCAGGTCAAGCATCAGCTCTTCCAGGATCATGCGCAGGCCGCGGGCTCCCACCTTGCGATGCATGGCTTCCTTGGCGATGGCCCCCAACGAGCCATCGGAGAAGCGCAGCTTTACGTTCTCAAACTCGAACATGCGCTGGTACTGCTTGATGATGGCGTTGCGCGGCCGGGTGAGAATCTCGATCAGTGCGTCCTCGTCCAGGTCGTTGAGGATGCCGACCACTGGCAGGCGGCCAACGAACTCCGGAATCAGGCCGAATCGGACCAGGTCCTGGGGCTCGGCTTTAGCCAGCAGCTCGGTATCGCGTTTGCTGGCTTCCGTGAATTCTTTTTCTTTCTGTTCGTTGGTGCGGAAGCCCATGGACTTCTTGCCGATGCGCCGGCCCACGATCTTTTCCAGGCCCACAAAGGCGCCGCCGCAGATGAACAGGATGTTGGTGGTGTCCACCGGCGTGAACTCCTGGTGGGGATGTTTGCGCCCGCCTTGCGGAGGCACATTGGCGATAGTGCCTTCCAGAATCTTGAGCAGCGCCTGCTGCACGCCTTCCCCGCTCACGTCGCGGGTGATGGAGGGGTTCTCGTCCTTGCGCCCGATCTTGTCGATCTCGTCGATGTAGATGATGCCGGTCTGGGTGCGGGCCACGTCGCCGTCGGCGGACTGCAGCAGCTTGAGCACGATGTTCTCGACGTCCTCGCCCACGTAGCCGGCCTCGGTCAAGGTGGTGGCGTCCACGATGGCGAAGGGCACGTCCAGCATGCGCGCCAGGGTCTGGGCCAACAGGGTCTTGCCCGTGCCCGTGGGACCGATCAGGAGAATGTTGGATTTAGCCAGCTCCACCTCGCCGGTCTTGGTCCGGTTCATGTGGATGCGCTTGTAGTGGTTGTACACCGCCACGGAAAGCTTCTTCTTGGTTTGCTCCTGCCCGATCACGTATTCGTCCAGGAAGAGCTTGACCTCCTGGGGTTTGGGCAGATGATTGGGGGTGGCGGCAGCGTGCGATTCGGTACGGTCATCCTCCAGGATGGAGTTGCAGACCGCCACGCACTCATCGCAGATGTAAGCGCGGGGATAATCGCTGGGGGAAGAAATCAGTTTAGCCACCGCATCTTGGGACTTGTGGCAGAAGGAACAACGAAGGGTCTCTTCCGGCGACCTCGGCTTCACATCCAACTCCTTGTCCTCGTTCTCAGATGAGCTCGGTACAACTACTTCATACTTCCGGCCAGGGGCCCAGCCAAGTAACTTTGGTACCTATTTGTGTTTATAAATGATGTCATCAATGATGCCATATTCCTTGGACTGCTGGGCATTCATGATGAAATCGCGTTCTACGTCTTTTTCGACCTTTTCCAGCTTTTGCCCGCTGTGCTTGGCAATGAGTTGGTTGGTGATCTCCCGCATGCGCAGGATCTCTCTAGCATGTATATCAATATCCGTGGCCTGGCCACTCAGGCCCGACATCAAGGGTTGGTGAATAAGTATCCTAGAAGTGGGTAGGGCGAAACGCTTATTTGGGGCTCCGGCGCACAGTAAGAGCGCGGCCATGCTGGCCGCCTGCCCGCAGCAGATGGTCATGACGTCCGGACGCACGAACTGCATGGTGTCATAAATGGCCATGCCCGAAGTAATCGAGCCCCCCGGCGAATTGATGTAGAGCTGGATGTCTTTTTCCGGGTCTTCCGCTTCCAGGAACAATAGCTGGGCAATGACCAGGTTAGCAATCGTGTCGTCAATGGGGGTGCCTATGAAGATAATGTTATCGCGAAGCAGCCGGGAATAGATATCGTAAGCGCGCTCCCCGCGGCTCGTCTGCTCAACCACCATCGGTACCAGTGCCATAACTCCCCTTTTCCCTCAGTCAATCAACGTGCTCGGTCCAAGAAAACCGGCAAGGCCGTCACTCCGCCTTGCTGTAAAGAAAGTCTAACGCTTTTTCACTGCGCATGCGCCCGCGGATACGCTCCAGGGCACCCTCTTCTGCCAGCTTCCCCCGGACCTCTTGCGGGGTCTGGTTCATCTGCTGGGCCAGGGTGGAGATCTCGCGTTCCAGCTCTTCGTCGCTGACCTGGATGTTTTCCACGTCGGCGATCTTGCCCAGCAGCAGCCCCGACCTTACTTCCTTGACGGCGGCCTCGCGCTGGCCGGCGCGAAGGCGCTGGAAATCCATGCGGCGCATGTCTTCGGTGCGCATGCCCTGCGCCGCCAGAGCCCGCAGGCCGCGCTCCAGGCGTACATCGATCTGGCGCTCCACCAGAGCCAGAGGCACGGGGAAGATGTGCTTCTCCAGGAGTCTTTCGATCAATTGCTCCTTGGCGGCTTGTTCGGCGTGGTGAGCTTTCTGGACCTCCATATTTTCGCGCATACGTTCTTTCAACTGATCCAGGCCATGCAACTCCTGGTTGAGCTCGCGGGCAAAGTCGTCGTTGATTTCGGGCAGCGTCTTCTTCTTGATGGCGTTCACCTTGACCTGGTAGTTGAAGACCTTGCCTGCCAGCCGCGGGTCGTGAAACTCCTGAGGATAAGAAACCTGGAAGCTGCGCTCCTCTCCTGGCTTTACCTCGCGAAGGTTCTCAGAGAACTCAGGCAGGGTATTCCCCCCGCCGATCTCCACCAGAACTTCGTTCATCTGCACCGGTTGTGCCGCTTGGCCGGCTTCAGCTTGCGTTGGTTCGCCTTGAGGTCTTGCCTCCGTTTCCGGCTCACTGGCCGCCGCCCCTGCCGCTTCCTGAGGGACAGCCGAGAATGACACCTGGGCGAATTCCCCGTCGTTGGCGCCGCGGTCTTCGTCCACCGGGTCAAAGCTGGCTTGGCGTTCCTGGAGCCGTTTCAACTCCGCTTGCACTTCTTCATCGGCGATTTTGATGTGGGGTTTCTCGACTTTGATGTCCTGGTATGGTCCCAGTTCGATGTCCGGCACGACCTCAAACGTGGCCTTGAAACGGATCGGCTGCCCTGGCTGGTTCTCGAAGGCATGGATGAACGGCCGGGAGACAGGACGAAG
>DATDGY010000010.1:0-11930 GCA_036521855.1 Candidatus Angelobacter sp. | reverse complement strand
GGCTTTGGACGAAGATACTCAGCCCCTTGCGTTTCTAACGAGCCGTCAATGGATTGATCGACATTGAAATCCTTCGCCAAGGCGTCGGCGTCAGAAGCAAGCTGGTTCTTCAATTGTTTTCCTGCCTGTGCCAGGGATTGTTTTCTGAGCGCGCTGCTTTTCATATCGGGTCTCTCAGTCGCCATCTTTGTAGCGCGACTCGCCGTTTCGGTCAAAAAGAGACCTCTTCGACGGCCAATTTGACCGAAATTTGATTTGGTCTTAGCTTCGGGTCGCTCGATCACGCATTGAGGGGTGCCGAGCGCCGGGAGACAAGCGTGTTTACGTCCATCCAAGAAGCCCGAGAAGCTCTGATTTCAGCCGGTTACATCACCGACGAAGTGACCACCGCATCGGTTTTCCTGGCGGCGCAACTGCAGAAGCCGGTCTTGCTGGAGGGCCCGCCTGGCAGCGGGAAGACCGAACTGGCCTACGCCGTTGCAAAAGCAACAGACGCCGAAGTTGAGCGTTTGCAATGCTATGAAGGAATCAATGAAGAGAAGGCCATTGGCAGGTTCGACGAGTCCCTGCAACGGCTCTGGGTGGAATTGCTATCGAAATCGGGCAATCTCAATTGGGAAACGGTCAAGCAGGAGATTCATAGTGAGCAATTCTTCAGCGCCGGCCCGTTGCTTCGGGCCCTGCAGCATGAAAAGCGCTGCGTCCTGCTCATCGACGAGCTGGACAAGGTTGACCAGGCATTTGAGGCCATGTTGCTGGAACTATTGAGTGTGTGGCAGCTCAGCATTCCCAAGCTAGGCACAATACGGGCGAAGACCATTCCGTTCGTGGTGTTGACCTCGAACGAGGAGCGGCGCCTGGGCGATCCCCTGCGGCGACGAAGTTTTTATCTGAGAATTGAGCACCCCACGCCCGAGCGGGAAGCCACTATTCTGCAATTGCGAACTCCAAATGCGCCGCTTGAATTCCATCGCGGGATGGCCGGACTTGCGAAGGCGCTGCGGGGCTGGAGCCTGGAGAAACCGCCCTCCATCTCCGAGATGCTTGATCTGGCCCAAGCCCTGCACGTACTCGGCAAGGAGCGCATCACGCCGGAGATGCGGGACATCCTGCTGCCCCTGCTGGCGAAGACGGAAGCCGATCGCAGGAAGCTGCTGCTGCGGGATGGTTTCGCCAGCCTGGTCTATGACGCGGAACAGTACAGCGCGGAGGTCACAGAAGTCCGATGATACGAATGCTTCTACTAGTAGTGGTTTTTACTTCTCTCAGCTGCTGGGCAGACACGACCCAACAAACAAGGCAAGAAGCGGAATACTACGTTCGAACCTACGCACAACACTACGGTGTTCCGGTTGATTTCGTGCGCTCGATTGTCGAGCAGGAATCCGGATGGCAGCGATGCGCCGTATCGCGCAAAGGCGCTGTGGGCCTGATGCAACTCATGCCCGAAACGGCGCGGCGACTTGGCGTTCACAATCGCTGCGATGTGCAGCAGAACGTGTCAGGAGGCATTCGCTATCTGGCCTCGCTGATTAAGAAGTTTCACGGTGATCTGCGGCTGGTAGCCGCTGCGTATTACGCCGGCGAACACGCCATCGAGCGCCGCGGTCTCAGATACTCCAATCCGGATGTGGTGAGTTACGTATCGAGCGTTCGCGCCCGAGTTGAGAATCAGACGTTTCGGAGTGCCACGACACAAGGCACTCCCAGGAGAAAAAAATGAGAGTGCAGTTGTTTTTTATTGTCTATTTCGTGCTGGGGTGCGGTTTCGCCGCGGCACAAACCGCTAACGTGGAGCCCGAGGTCATGACCTTGACGGTTGAGGACGGCTCGGTTGCCGTGCTCCACCTCAGCCCCGGTTACACGACTTCCGTGCATCTGCCGGAGGAAGTCAACTCGGTCGTCGTCGGGAATCCGGCCAGTTTCAAGGCGGAGCATTCGGAAAACGAACCACGATTGGTTTTCATTAAACCTGTCACCAGCCAGGCTGTCGCGAGCAACGCCCTGATCACGACTCGCTCCGGGCAGGAGATCAACCTTCACTTGGTCAGCGAAGGCAAGGGTGCAAGCCATTCGCGGGTGGATTTCTTCGTTGAATACCGCCGCCCGCAGAGCGCCCTGATCGGCCCGTCACCCGGAAGCAGTTTCCTGGTCCCGGAGACGCGACCGCTCTCGCAGAACACGATGGCCGCGATTCCTGCACAGACTGAAGGGACAAAAGTCGTTGACCAGGAGTTGGCCCGGCAAAAGGAAGTCGCCGCACCCGAGTGGCAGGGGAACGAATTGCAAGCCGCGGTTGGAGCGTCTATCGAGCATGATCACCTGACGATCGTCTGTTTCTCTGTGCTGAATCATTCACGGACCCCGATTGAAGTGCTGCCGCCACAGATTGAACTGAGCGGCAAACGCGGAAAGAAACAGATCAAGGCGGAGCCGGTGCCGATTCTCGAATACCGCCTCACCGCGCGCCGCCTGGGCCCCGGAGAGCGGGCTGACGGCGTGGCGGTCTTTGAGCGGCCAACGTTCAAGGAGGCGGATGAAAGGCTCCTGCTGCAGGTGGCGGAAGCTGCACAGGTAGACCACCCGATTGTGTTGCCTTTGTCGTTTACGCCCGGCAGTCAAGGAGGTGCACAGTGAAGACAGCCAACAACGGTAGAAAAGGCATTCTTGCGGTCGCAGAGTCGAAGCCAGAGGCGGCGACGGTTGGTGCGGAAGTGCAAGCCGCAGCGACAGCCAACAACAAACAGCCCTACGTGCTGAAGGATGACAAGCAGAAGCCGACGCTGAACGACGGTGCCCGGGTTGTGATGGTGGGCTCGCTTCTAGCATTGGTGTTGGTCCTGTTTGTTGTGGGGCGTCTTTCGAGGAGGCCGTCGTCATCAGCGAGAACTGCTGCCGGCACCGGCGTCAATATGGGAAAGGTGCCGCAGCAGCCCGACAATTCCGCGTCGGGAACCGGGAGCGTCGTTCCGCTCATGGAAATGGGCCATAACCCAGGACCTGAGTCGGAGGGAAACCCCGTGCATCCCGACCAGATTGGACGCACCGCCAAGCCACAGCCGGGACACACCGGAGCAACAGCCCTCGGAGATATTGCGCCTTTCGACAACCACGGATGGGAGCCCGGGCCTTACCAGCCGGGCGCGGCAACCGCGACCTCGACGGGTGAGAATGCGTCTGAATCCACCGATGTCACCGGCGCCAAGAGCGAGCGTGAAGCGATGGACAAGGCGTCGCTGGTTTTTGTCAAAAGCAACAACGCCACCTCGACCCAGGGCGGCAGAACCGAAAGCGGTCCATCGGCGTTCGATTTGGGCATCGGCCTATCGCCAGGCACGAAGTTGAGGGCGCGCCTGGACTCAGCGGTGAGCACAGCGGTCGCGACGCCGGTGGTCGCAGTAGTTGAATACAACTACGAGCACGATGGAGAGATCGTGGTGCCAGCAGGCGCCAAGGTTTTCGGCCGCCTCGAAGCCGCGGACCGCTCGGGATACGTCGGGGTGCGCTTTGATTCCATGCTGCTGCCGGATGGGTCGGCGGTTAGCATGGAAGCTGCAGCCACGGATCTTGCGCTTCGGCCATTGAAAGGCAAGGTGGAAGGCGCACACGCAGGAAAGAATATCCTGGTGCGCTCGCTGGCGGGCGTGGGCGAAATCGCGGCTACGCTGGTTGGGAGAGGCAGTTTGAACCAGCCGCTCAGTGAATCAGACCTTTTGCGCGAGCGGGTGAGCAACAACATCGGCCAGGCATCGGATGAACAAGTTTCCCGGCTGGCGATCACGGAGCGCGTGGTGGTTTCCGTGCCTGCCAACACCGAGATTTACGTGGTGCTGGAGAAGCCGGCCAAGACGGGAAACACTGCAAGGGGCGAAGCTGCCTTCCCTGGACCTCAAACGAATGCGAAATCGCCGAGCATGCAGGAACTGCGCGAGCTGCTGCAATTGCAACGCGAGCTCAATCAAGCGATCCCCGCAGTGAGTTCAAGTCAATAGCCCGATTGCCTGGTATTCATGGAATCAAAGCGGCCCGGACGCGGGCCGCTTTTTTCTTGGGCGCAGAGCCGGCGGCTGGAGGGGCAGGCCTGGCCCAAGTGCTCGTTCCGGGCGAGATCATAGCACCGGGATTCGGCCGAATGAAGGTTTTTGGGCGTTGTGACATGTCTAAAAACTCGAACAACTGTCATGTCACTAAATCCGCAACTTTAGTGCGATGACAGAAACCCGAACAACTGTCATGTCACAACGGGCCGCGCGGACGCGACCGTAGTCGAACCATGCTTTGATAGCGGCGATACAGCTTGGGTCTGACACGAAACATTCCAGAAACAACGACTCGAGGTCTCCTTCGTCTCGCTGATCCAGCGGGACTGTTCTTCGCCACGTCCTGCAGTATTCGCCGGGCTGCCGCCTGAACGGCGTAATAACCCATGTTTTTGCCGCAAGGAGTCTTGTTGCGGATTTGCTCGAATTCAAGAGCGGTCTTATGTTGCGTTCACCACGCGGCAGCAAGTGGCCAGCGCGTTGGAGGAGAACTCATGAAGCACCTGAATCCTCAAGGCAGACGGCAGCGACTCATACTGGTCCTTCTCGTGGGAATGGTCCTCATGCAATCCGCCCTGACGGTCGCATCCGCACAGAACCTCGGCGGCACGCCGCAGCTCAACAAGGCGGTGCAGGGGCAGACGGCAGCACAGCCGGAAGGCGCGTTCCTAAACTTCGTCAACTGGGTGGGTAATGTCATCGCTCCGGTGGGCGCGGCCCTGTGCGTGGTGATGGCCATTGTCTCCTACGTCCACGGGCGGGGCGTAGCGCGCTGGGCGATCGCCGCGCTTGCGCTGCTCCTGGTTTCCGGACTCACGCGGCTGATTGAGTTCTGGATCACGCAGGGCCAGTCAGGCATTCAGTAGAAGCGATAGAGGCAAACCGGCAAAGGTAACCCAATGACGATACCGCAAATCCTGACCGACCTGATGCAGTTGCTGTTCGACCTGGCAGTGCCAGCGGCGTTGTGCACGCTGGTGCTGGCCGGCATGGCATTGCGGCAGGAGGGCGGGGTGAACTTCGAGGCAGGCGGCCGGTTCCAGAGATGGATCTTGTGGTCGGCCATCCTGCTGACGATGCCGCAGCTATTGTCATGGTTTGCCGCCCAGGGGATCAGCCTGCCGCCGCAAGGCGCCGGGGTCTCAAGCCCATGGCTTCGGGCCATGGAGTCGAGTTTCAGAAGTTTTGTCTCCGATTTCGTACTGGCCCGGCTGGTTCCAGTACTGGCTGCCTTCCTGGTGCTCAAAGCAACGCTCGATGCCGCGCAGGGCAAAAATCCCCTGGCCTCGATCATCGCGGCGATGTTTCTCCTGGGGGCTTCCAGCACGTTGCAGTTGATGCAGGGTTGGAACAGCGGTTCAACCTTTGCCACCACCGACCTGCTGGCTTCGCTTTGGAACTACCTGGCGGGAACTATCCTGCCCCTGGCGGCGGGGTTGGCCGTGGTCGGGGCCATCATCAACTACGCGCGGCACAAACCTTTTGTTTCGATGGTCGGGGCGGCGCTGGCTTTCTTGAGCGTGTCGGCCTTGTGGAAGCTTGTCCAGGCGATGGTCGCGTGAGCGGAATGGGAGGTGATCCAAATGTTTGAAAACGGGCTGCTGAACCTGACCAACTGGACAGGCAACGTAATCATGCCGACGCTCGCGGGCCTTTTCTTTGCCGCTGCGGTGTACCGCTTCAGCAAGGCGCAGCCGTATTCCCATCTCGGGTATGCGGGATTTGCGTCCCTGATGTGTTCGGGGTTGTTGCGGGCGCTGGAGACCTTTGCCCAGCAGGCCGGGCCGAACGATCCGGACCGCTACTGGCTCTCCATCCTTGCCGTGGTGAATTGGGTGGGCAACGTGATGCTGCCGCTGTACGGAACATTGCAGGTCGCAATCATGGTTACGCATTTCGCCGGCCTGCTGGAGCGAATGACTATAGGCGAGGCCTGGGTGAGGAACATGGCTTCGGCCATGCTGTGCTTCGGACTTTCGGGTGTGCTGCGGCTGGCCGAGTTCTGGATCAACAACGGAACAGCGGGAGTGCGATAGGAAACTTTTATGGCTTTGGATGTGACACCGGTGAACCGCAATTTATACACGCGCGTGACCTTCATGTCGCTGGAATTTGAGGACCTTTTTGTAGTGCTGGGCCTAGCGGCAGTAATGAACGTGGTCAGCCACTTCGTGAGCGGCGAGATTGGAGGAATTCCGCTGAGCGCGATTCTCCAATACGGGGTGCCTCTGTCGGTGGTTCCCATCCTTATGGTCTTCAAGTACGGCAAGCCGCGCGGATACCTGCGCGATCTGGTGCATTGGCACGTCAAGCCAAGGACTTACTGCGCGCTGGCGCATGACCGGCAGATGACAAGAGGCTACGTCATCGAGAAGGAGGACGAATGCCGCTGACCTGGACAAACTTTCAAAAGCAACTTGAGAATCCGCCGCTGTGCGAGCAGCTTCCGGTCCGCGACTACCTGGACAACGTCATGGTCCGCACCAGTGGCGCGTTGGTGGCCGGGTATGAGGTCCGGGGCATTGCTTCCTATTTCGCCAGTGATGAGGAGCGCGACCGCGGCAAGGTGATGCTGGGGGCGCTGCTCAAGGCGATCCCGGAGCAGAGCATGAGAATGCAGGTTCGCTTCGAGGTGGTCGAAGACCTGGGAAGCCTGCTTGGGTCCTACACCAACCAGAACCACTCGGAGCGTGAGGTCGTCAACGTGCTTGATGCCCATCGGGTGGCGTCGTGGCAGAGAAAGACAGAAGAAGGCCATTACCTGAGGCCGCTGCTCCATGTTTATTTCATCTGGGACCCGCAGATCCATCATCGGGTGACCGGGAAAAGCACAAGACAGAAAATGAGCTTCAGCCTTTCGGCCAAGACAGCGATCGAGCGATCGCGCGGGGAGCACCAAGAGCTGTTGGCCGAATTTGAGAGCCTGCTGGTCGGAATCGAGACCACCATGCAGGCGGCGGAGATGGGCCCGCGCCGGCTGACCGATCAAGAGTTGTTTCTCGAAGCCAAGCGGGCGCTGAACCCGCTGGAGTGGGATTCACGGCCGTACATTCCGGGCGAAGACCGGCTTGAGTATCGCAGCGCCCGCGAGCAGCTGGCCGATGTGAGCATCCTCAATGAAACCGATTCGTACCTGAACGTCGATGGGTTGCTTTATTCCTTCGTCACACTGAAAGAGCCGCCGGACGCGACGTTTCCGGGGATCCTGCGCGAGCTGGTGGCGCTTGATTTCCCGATCATAGTGAATGCCCAGGTCGCGATGCCCGACCAGACCAAGGTGCTTAAAGGTTATAAGAGCCGGCTGCGCAAGATGCAGGCAGCCCAGCGGGACACTCACGGCGGATTCCGCGTGAATGTAGAGGCGCAGGTTGCCGAATCGCAGCTCTTCAAAGTGCAGCAGGAGATCATCTCGAGTTCGGTCAAGACGGCCAAGCTGAGCCTGGTCATCGGGACACGAACTTCCAATCGGGCAACCACGCGGAGCGAGTTGGAAGAGGCCGAACGCACCATCGCGAACCGCCGCCAGCAGTTGCTCTACGCCGTGGCGCGCATGAACGGCGCGAAAGCCATACCCGAGACTCTGGCCAAGAGGCGATTGTTTTTCTCATCGCTGCCGGGAATGGGCGAGCTCGACCGCCGCGAGCAGGACATGCTGACCTCGAACGCGACCGACCTTCTGCCGGTCGAAGCTCCCTGGCAGGGCACGCCGCGCTCGCCGCTCTTCCTTCTCGAAACCCCCTACCGGCAGGTTGTCCCGTTCTCGCCATTCGATCCGTCGTTGAGCGACGCCAACATGCTGATCATGGCGAAGTCCGGGGGCGGCAAGACCTTCATGGTGCAGCTACTGCTCTCGATGGGCGCGCGCTCAAATCCCCTGGTCTCGATCATCGAGCGCGGCGACTCCTATCGCCCTCTTGTCGAACTCATGGGCGGGCGGATGATTACCATGTCGCTCGACACCGACCAAACCATCAATCCCTGGGACCTGGCGGAAGGCGAAAAGCAGCCGTCAAAAGACCAGGTGGCGTTCCTCAAGAATCTCACCCGGCACATGCTGGGCGAGAACTCCGCCGAAGACACCGAGCTACTCGAAAACCTGATCACCGAAGCAATCTTGAGGACGTACAAGAGGGCCTCCATCCGGCCGTCGAACCCCATCCCGACTTTTTCTGACTTGCGCGACGAACTGGCGCAGTGGCGGGATGAAGAGAAGAGCCAACGGGTCATGGATGAAGCCCATCTGGCGGCCATCAAGTTGCGCAGCTGGACGGGAGAGAAAGGCATCTATTCCAGGCTCTTCGACCGGCACACCACGATCTCACTTTCGAATCCCTGGCTGTTTTTCAACGTGGAGCAGTTGGCGGACGATGCGCGTCTCGAAACAGCAATGAGCCTGCTCATCGCTCACGCGACGGCGCAGCGGGCCTCGGGCAAGACCGGCCAGCCAAGCATCACGGTGCTTGATGAATGCTGGTTCCTGCTCGATTCGCCCGTGCTCGCGCCCGAGGTGGTCCAGTTGTTTCGGACGGCCCGCAAGCGCAATGCCAGCGTCTGGGGCATCAGCCAGACGGCGGAGGATTTTGTCGGATCGGAATCAAAGCCCCGTGCACACGGCGCCGGCATCATCAAGAACTCGACCACGAAGATCGTGGGGCAGCAGCCGGGAGACATGACGGCGCTGCGCGAGCACCTGCACTTGAATGAGACCGCGTTGAACCAAGTCAAGCAGTTCAGCGCACCGCGCAAAGGACGGAGCGCCGATGCCCTGATCGTGATCGGCGAGAAGGCCGAAACGACGCACACCATTCGCATGGTCCCAACGCCAGTCGACTACTGGATTACGACAACCTACGCACGCGAGCGAGTCTACCGCGCGTGGTGGATCTCGCGACACGGAGACGTGCCGCTGATTGAAGCCTACGAAGAGCTGGCGCAAAAGTTCCCGTTCGGGCTGGCGGACATTGATCCGCTTCCGGAGGAAGTGTCAGGCGAGATTTTGAAGGGAGTTGAAAAGTGACGAATCAATCGGTCGGAAAAAGAATGCTGGCGCTTTCCCTCGTTGCAACCGTGCTCCTGATGCCCGTGGCAGCAAGGGCTGACGTCGCGGAGATCATCTTGCTGCTGAAGACCATCACCAGCACCTTACAAAACGGGGTTGGCCAGGTGTTGAGCGGGATTCAGTCGATCCAAAACACGGTGAGGAATTTTGAACAGCAGATAGTGTGGCCGGTCACACTGATCAATCAGACCCGGGCCTCCGTGCAAGAGGTGCGCGCGCAATTCACGGGCCTGGCAGGACAAATTCACGGCATTCCCACGAGCAGCGCAACCCTGGTCAATCCTTCGCGCCTCGAAGCTCTGCTGCGAAGCCAGCAGGCAGGCAGTGTGAGCCAGATCAGCGCGTCCTATGCGCAGGTCTATCAAGTGTTGCCTCAGCCAAATCAGGCCACCGCGTCACAGAGAAACCTGATGGATGTGGATGACGCGCTTGCCTTAGGAGCGTTAAAGACGGCTGTGGTCTCGGACCAAGCCAGCGAACAGATGCTCAGTGTCGCCGATGGGATTGAGCAGCAGGCTGCCGCAGCAGCGCCGGGCAGCGCGTCCATTCTGACGGCTCAAGCCCAGACCGCCAATCTCCAAAACCAAGCGATGCTCCAACGAATGCTGGCGGCTGAGTTGCGCCAGGAGGCGGCGAGATTGGCGCACACGAACGCCCTGCGCAAACAGAGCGCGGAGGCGACCCGGGAGCTTCGCAACCACATGCAGCAGATCTTCAGCAGGCCATAAGGAGTGATTTTATGTGGAACTCAAAAGCTTTAAATCAATTCGCGAAACGCGCGTGGGATGTTCTGAAGTGGAAAGTAGTCTTCGTTGCATCTCTAGCGATTGTGCTGGTATTGGCGCCGATGGGAGCAAGAGGACAATTCGGCCTGGATCCCTGCTGCGCCATGATCTCGGTGGGCCTGAATACGATTTCCGGTCTGCTCAAGAATGTCGTCGCCAAGCCGCTATCGTCCATTCAGCAAATCCAGCAGCAGGCAGCCAACTTTCAGCAGCAGGTGGTTTATCCGACAGGCGCCATCAATAGTGCGCGCGGGCTGGCCGGACAGATGCAAGGCCAGTTGCGGCAGATCAACCAGTTGTATCGGCTGCCCGTGAACAGCGCCACGTTGCCGGGGCCGCAGCAATTCGAGCAATCGCTGCTATCGCACAACCCGCAGGCGATGCCCCAGGTCAGCCAGAACTACGCGGCAGTTTACGGAACGGTCATGGCTCCCGCCGATGCTCCGCAGCCCATTCGCGACCTGGTGGACATGACCGACGCGGAGGCGCAAGCGGCGCTCAAGAAAGCCGTGCAATTGGATGCGCTCGCGGATATCGAACTCGCGGCCGCCGATCAGATCAACCGGCAAATTCAGAATGCAGCGCCGGGCTCGGCTCCGATCCTCGAAGCTCAGGCGGCAGCCTGGGTGGTGCGCGCCAATGCTTATACGCAGTCGGCGATGGCCGAGCTGATCCGCGTGCGCTCGATTGACCTCGCCAACGCCGGCGCGCAACTGAAATTCAGCGCCAGCGACACCAATACACTGCGCAACAACACCGGTCAGGCCCTGGGGCACGGAGTCCAGTAGCCATGTTTTATTTCCAGCAATTGCTGAACCAGGGTCTCAACGGAATCGATCGGACAGCGATGATTCCGACCGTTGTGGGCATCGCCTACGCCATCCTGCTGGTTGGGTTCCTCATCGGACTCTACCAGGCGGCTATGCGGGGCGGCGATGTGCAGGCGCTCGCCGTAACCGGGATCAAGTACCTGGTCATCGCCATCATCCTGGCCAATTGGACGACCGTCTTCCGCGAGGTGAACGATTCCTTTAACCAGGTCGCGCAGTTCATTGACAACAGTTCAGGCGCCGGCGATATGTTCCTGAGCTGGCTGGACCAACTCAAAGACCAGTTCGGCAACAATGGCATCAACGCCATCCTTCCCTCCATCTCCGGGACGATGGCGGCCATCACCACCGCCTTGATGACGCTCGCGGCCTACCTCATTTACGCAATGATGGTGGTTGTCTTCGCCTTCTTCTACATGCTCTATGGCTGTGTGCTTTACGTGCTCGGTCCCCTGGTTTTGGCCCTGCTGCCGATGGCCGGAGTGGGCCAACTGGCAAAGAGCTATGCGACCAACCTGATGATCTGGAATGCCTGGGGTCTTCTCTACGCTACCTTCGGCTCCCTGATCACCGCCATCCAGTTCAATCGCGTCGATACCGTCATCAACCAGGGGTTTCTGAAGGGCTTTTTCCGCGGAAGTGCGGATTCCACTGTCCTCGGCCTGGTCAGCGTCTTTTACGCGCTTGCCTTGGGCCTGATTCCGCTCATCGCCAAGCGGTTGATTTCGGGCGACGTCGGGTCGGCGGTCTCGTCCCTGGTGCGGGCGGGTGCAACGGCCGCAGGTGCGATCCTATCGGGAGTCGCCGGCTTTGGCGCCGGCGCGGGCGCTGGATCAAGCGCTGGATCAGGCGCCGGGGTTTCGGCCGGATCAGGCGCGGCGTCATCAGGCACGGCATCGTCAGCCACCGCCGCCACGTCGGCAAGCCTTTCCTCTTCTTCGCCGCCTCCACAACCGAGCTTGGCGCAAACGATTCGCTCGGGGATCATGAGCGCCGTCGACGGCTCTGCCCCGTCGGCTCCGCCTCCTGCTTCGGCTCCGTCACGCGCCGGAAGCCAGCACGCCGGGGCGTCCGGTTCGGGAGGCGCCGGTCGCGCGAGAGCGGGAGGATCGGGGTCCTCGCAAGGATTCCGGCCTGTCGGCGCTACCCAGACGATTGCGTTTCACGCCGGAAAGTTGGCCGGAAGCATGGTGAGCAACGCCGGAAACGAAAAAAG
>DATDGY010000009.1:0-18169 GCA_036521855.1 Candidatus Angelobacter sp. | reverse complement strand
CCTCTATGCTGACGTGGCCAAGTTGGATTACCGGCAATCGTCCTATGCAGGAGCAGCTCAGTACAGACTCTGCCAGTTGTACGCCGCCGGTCGCGGTGTTGCCGAGGATCTAACCCAAGCGAGGGCCTGGTGCAAGAAGGCGGCCAAGAATGGGGTAAACGCCGCCTATGTGGCAGTGGGCCGAATGACTGAACAGGGGATCGGCGGAGAGAAGAACCTCAAAGAGGCGGCAAACTGGTACCGTGATGCCGCTTTATACGGAGTTGCGGATGGATTTCTCCAGTTGGGGAAACTCAAATCGCAGGGCAGCTCCCATGAGGATCAGAAGGAGGCCTACTTCTGGTTCTATCTCGGGCAGAGCATCTTCTCCACGGCCTCGACATTTGATGCGCCCGTGCAGCAGGCTGCGGGCCAACTTAGCGCCAAGGAGATTGCCGACCTGCAGACCAAAGCCGCTGCCTGGCGACGCATGGGTGCGCACGAAAGAAACCTCCAGATCAAGAGCCACTAAGGTCTTCTCACAATGCCTTGCGTGGGCTAACGTGGTTTCGAGCCTATATGAGTTTGTGCGAGCTCGCGAAAGGCTTTCGTGTCCTCCGGCTGCAACGCCCGTTTGGGAATTACAAAGAAAAGCCGGGGTTGCGTATAAATGAGGAAATTCGTCTTGGACTCTCGGAAATCTTCAAAGGCCTCCCACCGCGCCTGGCTCTGCCCCCTGGCACCAGTGAAATTCAGCCCTTCGGGCCCGGCCTCTATCGTGAATGTCGAATGAAGCGCCTGAATTTCCCGGAACTGCCAGCGGTATGGGATCCCACTGCAGATGCCGGCAATCAGAACTGCGCTACCCAAAGCAACATAGCCGAAGGGTCTTAGCTGGAGAAAAAGTTGAGGTGACCTATCGATGAAAGCCCAGATGTAAAGAATTCCGGCAAAAGCATAGAACGCAAAGATCAAGACTTTCTTCTTGCCTAGAGTTTTTCGCATATGCGTCCGCTGCGCATCCACATAATCGTCAGCCGTGAGTTGAAATTCGGCCTTCACTTCACATCCCATCATAATTCGGGCCGCCGCCGCCCTCGGGCGGCACCCAGGTAATGATCTCGTAGGGGTCCATGATGTCGCAGGTCTTACAGTGGACGCAGTTCGAGGGATTCAGACGGATCTGCTTGCCGATGAGCGCGCTCGGCGATTCCTCCATCTCGTACACGTTGGCCGGACAGAAGTTCTGGCAGGGATTGCCGTACTCCTTGACGCAGCGGGTGTTGCAGATGTTGGTATCGGCGATGATCAGGTGTGAAGGCTGGTCTTCTTCGTGCTTGGTGCCGGAATGGTAGAGGTCGGTGAGCTTGTCGAAGGTCAGGTGGCCATCGCCTTTGGCTTTGCCCAGGATCTGAGCGCGGTCGCCGCCGTCGGCGGGCAACTGGTCCAGGTGTTTCATGCGCGTGTGGCCGGGGCGCGCGGGATAAATCTCGTGCAGGCCGCGTCCGCCGGTGAGCAGCTGCAAAGCGGTGTGCAACAGTCCGGGCACCAGACCGTTCTCGAATCCCTGGTGGAAGTTGCGGACTTCCCAGAGTTCGTCCTTGATCCAGCTGGCGTCTACGGCGGCCTTGTACTGCCATAGCCAGTCGGCGCTGAAGTTGTTATGAAGCAGCGCGGAGAAGGCCGTCTCCGCCGCCAGCATGCCGCTCTTGATCGCCAGGTGGATGCCCTTGAGCCGCTGCGAGTTCAGCAAGTTGGCGGAGTCGCCCACGATCATCCAGCCGTTGCCGGCGAGGGGTGGAACCGAGAACCATCCGCCGTAGGGAAAGGTCTTGGCGCCGTAGCGGATCATCTTGCCGCCCTCGAGCAGGTGCGCAGCCAGCGGATGCATCTTCCAGGACTGCAGCACACGCTGCGGATCGATGCGGGGGTCCTCGTAATCCAGGCTGAGCGCGTAGCCGAGCGACACCAGGTTGTCCCGCGAGCCGTAGGTCCAGGAGCCGCCGTATTCCTTGGTGGTGAGCGGCCATCCCAGCGTAAGGATCACCTCGCCCTTTTTGACGCGGCCGGAGGGAACCTCCCACAATTCTTTTACGCCAATGCCATAGATGGGCGGATTACGGTCCTTATATAAGTCGAACTTCCGCTCCAGTTGCTTGGTGAGCGAGCCCCGCGCGCCCTCTGCCAGCACCGTGATCTTCGATTTCAGGTCATACCCAGGCTCGAAATTCGATTTCTTCTGGTTCTGCTTGTCCACGCCCTTGTCGTCGGTGCGCACGCCGATGGCGCGATCGCCGTCAAAGAGCATCTCCGAGCCGGCAAAGCCGGTGAAGATGGTGATGCCCGCCTGTTCCACCTTCTCGCCCAGCCACTTGACGAAGCGGTTGATGGAGATGATGTAGTTGCCGTGGTCCTGCATGGGCGGCGGCATCATCGGCGCTTCGTAAGACTTGTGCTCGGTCATAAAATAGAACCTCTCATGCTCGACCTGGGCATCGAGCGGGGCGTCATCGCGCCAGCCGGGGAGCAGTTCGTCCATGGAGCGGGGATCGAGCACGGCGCCGGAAAGGTTGTGCTGGCCGACCTCGCGCGCCTTTTCGAGGACGTAGATGTTCTCTTTGCTCAACAGCGCCTCGGGATAGCGGCGGTTGTGTTCGTCGATAAGCTGCGACAGGCGCAGAGCGCAGGCCATGCCCGCCGGCCCTCCGCCTACGATGGTCACGTCCGCCTCCATCTGCGGACGCTCGATTCCTTCGATTGGTTTGCGGAAGTAGATCATGTGAATTCAAGCGCTCAGCATTCAGCGATCAGCCTTCAGCCCGGAAACGTTTTGTAAGCTTGGCGCGAAAACCTTACCACTGATCAACACTGATTCAACTGATCCCAAAACCGGTCTGTGACTTGCGCTTGTGGATCAGTGCGATCAGCGTTCATCACTGGTGAGATTTCTCCGATCACCCGATCACGCGCGATCACCAGATCACCCGATCTCGCCTAACTCCCTGCTTTCGCTTTCTTCACTTCCTCGGTCAACGCCGGGACGATCTCAAAAAGATTGCCCACCACGCCGTAATCGGCGATCTCAAAAATCGGCGCTTCGGCATCCTTGTTTATGGCGATGATGGTGCGCGCGCCCTTCATGCCCACAATATGCTGGATGGCGCCGCTGATGCCGACAGCCAGATAGACCTTGGGGGCTACGGTCTGCCCGGAGCTGCCGATCTGGCGGTCCATGGGGAGCCAGCCGGAGTCGCAAATAGGACGCGAGGCGGCAATCTCTCCGCCCAGCGCGTCAGCCAATGCTTTGGCGATATCGATGTTCTTTTGCTCCTTGATGCCGCGACCGACGGAGACAATGATTTCCGCCTGCGTGAGATCTACGGCCTGCTTGGCTTCCTTGAACGGGGCTTCAGGTTGATTGCGGACGATCCCATCCGCAATTTGCACGTTGACGGTCTCAACCTGCGCGGCCGATGCGCCGGCCTCGGCTTTATCGCCGCGGAAGGCGCCGGACTGGAAGGTGACGAAGTGCGGCGGATCGCAGGCGAAAGAAACGTCAGCGACGAATTTGCCCTGGAACATCTGGCGGGTGAACAGAAGTTTCCCACCGGCGCCGGCGTTGTCCCTGCGATAACCGACCGCATCGCTGATCAGCGTGCGTCCCAGGGCAGCGGCGAGTTGGGGAGCGAAGTCGCGCACCTGGTAGGTGTGCGGCATCAGCACCAGGCGAGGTTGTTTTTGCTGGATGAAGCCTTTGAGCGCGGCCACCGTGCCATCCGGCTCGTACATGGCCAGCTTCGGCGAATCGATAGCGTAGACCTTGGCCAGCTTCTTGGCCGCAATTTCCTGGGCAATGCCGCTCACGCCGCTGCCGAAGACGGCGGCTTCAATGCTCCATCCGGTTTCGGCGGCGATGGTTTGCGCCGCCGCCACGGTTTCCCAGGAGACGCGATTCAGTTTGCCTTCACGCTGCTCTGCAATTACAAGGATTGTGTCTGCCATGTTCTCCGTTGGTTGACTTTCAGGTTCTCTGTCGGTTCTTTTTAATGTATCCAAACGTAATCAGCAGCAGGGCCACCAGCACGTCGACGCCGAACAGCGTGCGCATCAGTGAGCCTCCCGCGTTGATGTCCCACTGCACAAAAAGACCCCAGCCGGCCGCTGCAATCAGCATGATCAAGCCGACCACGATCAAGGTTGAACCGGTTTCGTGTTCGCTTACCGGGAGGTAGTTTCCGCCTTCGGGATCGTATTCCATTCTTTCCATGGGGCTTCCTCCTTAACAAAAAGCCAACTCTGCCGCCGGCGACAATCCGGCCGCTCCCCCGAAAGCTTAGATTTAGATCACGCGCACCTCGTTGCGCAACCGGTCTACCAGCTTCTTGGCCACCTCGCCGGGGGAGCCTTCCAGCATCTCCGTCTTCTTACTTTTCTGCGGGATGTAAAGCTTCTCGATCTTCTGCATGTTCCCACTCAAAGCCGACTTCACTTCGTCGAGAGCCACCTTGCGCAGCGGCTTGTTCTTAGCCTGCTTGATGCCCAGCAGCGTGGCGTAACGCAGCTTATTGATGCCCGACTGGATGGTGAGCACCGCCGGCAGCGGCATGCTCACGTGCTGGAAGAAGCCGGATTCCAGCTCGCGCTTGACCTTGATGCCGGCGTCGCTTTTCTGGATCTCCATGATGATGGTGGCATGCGGCCAGCCCAGCAGCTCGGCCATGATCACGCCGGTCTGGGCATATCCGTAGTCGTCAGACTGCAGGCCGGTGAAGATCAGGTCGAATTTCTCGTCTTTGATGGCGGCGACGAAAGCCTTGGCGATGTTGGCGGCGTCCAGGCCCACAAATGCGGCGTCTTCGAGATGGATCGCGCGGTCGGCGCCTTTGGCCAGGCCCTCGCGCAACACCTGCTGGGCGCGCGCCGGACCGGCGGTGATCACCACAACCTCGCCGCCATGCTTCTCTTTCTGCCGCAACGCCTCTTCCAGGGCGAAGGCGTCGGGCTCGTTGACCTCATAGGAGACGTCGTCGCGTATCCAGGTGCCGTTTTCGTTGAGTTTGAGCGGGGCGTCTTTCTGCGGAACCTGCTTCATGCAAACCAGGATCTTCATAGGGCATTTATTCCTGCACAACAAAACTTTTTCTTTTGAAAAATGATGACCGTATCAGCGCCTGCCGATCTCCGGGTTGAAACCTGCAAGTATAAATGACAGAAAGGGTTCGTGGCAGCCGGCGCGGCTGCCGCCAAGCCGAGTAGAAGGATTTTGCACCGGCTTAAGGGCATTTTCGGCGAGTTCTCCACAGGCTTCCACAGCCTTCCACAGCGAGACTTCTGCTATGGTCTGCCGATCACAGCAGTTCTTTGCGCGATAGGTAAGCAATGCACCAACCTGACTGGGTCATTGAATTTCGCCAGAAGCTGGTTCCAGACCACAGCATCTTCCGGCCGAAAAAGCATGCGGAAGAGGACTCACCCCAGGTTGCGCGATGGTTGAAGCTGGCGGACCAGCTATTGAGCACCGACAATCTCTACGACGACGCTACCTAGAACTCTTCTGAGCCGCAAATTAGCGCGAATCCCACGAGTTTCAAACCTAAATTCTTTCCTGGGTTGAGCCGTGAGCGAGGCGGGAGCCCGCAAGAGCCCATACCTGAGCACCCGAACCGCGAAATGCGCGGTTTGTAAGAGCGAATGGCGAAACAAACTCCTAATCCGGAACTTGCCGACAGGAACGGACCTCTTAACAAATCAATCCAGAAACGCGACTGATTGAACGCCCGCGACTTCAAAGCGCTTGCGGCAGCGCATGTTCTTGCACATGACCATATCTTCGCGGCGCACCATGTACGACTGGGCCTTGGCAAACTTGGCGCGATCGCGCTCGTCGGCCCGGCCGGAAAGCTGTTTCTTCTTGGTCCGCACCAGCCAGGAAAGTTCATAGTCGTTGGCCTGCCGGCAGTGGGGACAGCACAGATTGTGAGGCTTCTTGGCTTCTTTCTCGTCGTAGAAATCGCGCTCATCCATTCCTACTATATTAACCACAGGGGGCACTGAGAGCACAGAGAAATGAGAAGCGCTTCGCGAAATCTCGAAGCCGCGACTCCTTCATGTTATTTGGCAAAGATGAGCCATCCCGATTGTCCTCGGTGTTCCTCTGTGCCCTCTGTGGTTAAACTTAGGTGTGCCCAAAAAGAGGAAGAAACAGAAATTCACGGCCACCAAGGCGGTCAAGTCGATGGCCCGCGCCGCGATTGGGGCCCCGCCGCCGGTGCAGCGGGAGGAAAACGCGAAGCGCGTAAAGAAACAGAAACACAAAGCCACCCTGCAGAAACTCCTAGCCGAGGCCGATCGCAGCTGACCCACCCTGGATCATGGTCGCTTGGTTACCACGATGCCCAGCATGGTCAGGCCCAGGCCAACACAGAACGCCGGGCTCGTCACGGCCAGAAGCAGCAAAATGACCAGCACCATCAGGCAGGCAATGCGGGCGTGGTGAAGGGTGTAGTCGAAGATCATGAGCAGCACGAGCGCAGCGGGAATGGCGCCCAGACAGTAAGCAGCCTGAACCAGGGTGAAGTGCCGATGCAGGATGAAGCGCAGCACGCCTGCGCCAAAGACCACGGCGCCCAATAACGTGAACTCAAATAACCCTCTCACTCGGCCGGCCTGGCGGCTTGATTTCATAAGTGCGCAAGATTTCATCACATCCTGCGCAGACCCGCCAAAGAAAAGCCGAAGCCGCGAAGCCACTAGGCCAGCCGGCCATTCTGGTTTACAAACAAAATGTCCGCGAATGATCCCATGACCCATCAACACCTCGTGCATCTCGCCGAAGATTGGTTGCGAAGCCGCTATCGCTGCGGAATTGTGCTCTCCGAACAGTCCTGCGGCAGCGGAGAGACGCCCGACGTGATCGGCTGGAAGGGGAAGTGCCGCTCGGTAGTAGTGGAGTGCAAGATCTCGCGAGCCGATTTCTTTGCCGACCAGGAGAAGCCTTTCCGCAAGTGTCCCCAATTGTCTATGGGCTGCGAACGCTTCTATCTGGCGCCGGCGGGAATGATCGGAAAAGACGACCTGCCTGCAACATGGGGACTGCTGGAATGTAAAGGCCGGGAGGTGCGGATCGCCGTAAAGCCCAACCGCCTCAGCCAGCGATCTGAAACTGGTTTAATGTGGGAGATGAACCTGCTCCTGGCCAGTCTGCGCCGTGTCGAGGTCCGCATCGAGCCGCAGACCATCGCCGATTTTCTCAAATGGAAGAACCGGCTGGTGGAGTACAACGGCGGCAAGGCTCCCGAGGGTGTTGAGACTCGAGAGCCGAACCCGTATCTAGTCAACGAGATTTGGTAATTGGGTAATTGGGTAAATGGGTAATTGAGGAGCTGTTGTTACCGCAGCTTTTCAATTACCCAATTACCAAATTACTCAATTACCAATTCTCCCTTACCCAATTACCAAATTACCCAATTACCAATTTGACATCAGGCCGCCAGTTCCTCATCTTCGAGCGTGGCGCGCCTCGACAAGATGCGTTCGTAAACCTGTTTCGTGCTAAGCATTCCCTTCTCATCACCCTTGACCGACACGTTGGCTTTACCCCAGCGGCCGGGGATTCCTTCTATTGTCAGGAAGCCCATCCAAGGAGGAAGGACAGCGTCTGCGGCATGGGTGAGGACCTCGCCTTTGGGTTCCAGTCCCAGCAAGGTACGGAATCCCAGCATGGGCGCTGCTGCGGCCCAGGCCTGGGGAAGACAGGCTGTAGGGTACTGTACCGGGAAGCACGTTTTCGAGCGTTCGTATCCGGCAAAGACTTCCGGCAAACGGTATTGGAAGGCGACGCTGGATTCAAGAACACCGGCAATGATTTCCGCCGCGTCGTTGCGGAAGCCATAGCGCGCGAGCCCGGCAGCGATGATGGTGCAGTCGTGCGGCCACACCGTCCCATTGTGGTACTCGATGGGGTTGTAGCCGCCTTCACCCTCCGCCATGGTGCGAATGCCCCATCCGGAAAACATCTTGGGGCCCATCAGGTGTTCTCTCAGGGCGATGGCCTTTTCCTGGTCCACGATGCCGCTCCAGAGCAGGTGCCCAATGTTGGAGCACAAGCTATCCACCTTCTTCTTGTGGCCATCCAGGGCCACGGCGAAGAACTTGCGGTCTGGAATCCAGAAATCTTCATTGAAGCGGCGTTTCAGCTCCGCCGCCTGCTTTTCCAGTTTGACGGCCAAGGCCTCATCTTTCCATATTTCGCGGGCCAGGCGCGCACAGCGGACTTTGCCATCGTAGGCGTAACCCTGAATCTCACAGGTGGCGCGAGGTGTGGGGGCCAGCGTGCCATCGCGGAAGAGAATCGAGTTCCAGGAGTCCTTCCAGCACTGGTTGTCCAGGCCCAGGTTGGTCTTGCGCTGGTATTCGATGTAGCCGTCGCCGTCGCGGTCGCCCCACTTGTCAATCCAGTCGAGGGCGGCGCGCGCGTTGGGCTCGAGCGATTTCACCAGTTCGGTATCGCCGGTCCAGCGCTCGTACTCGTCCAGCAGCACCAGGAACAGCGGCGTGGTATCACTCGCGCCGTAGTAAGGAGCTTGGGGACGCTCGCGGAAGTGCGTCAGCTCGCCAAAACGGAGTTCGTGGAGGATACGGCCGGGCTCTTCCTCAGTAACCTCCTCCTCCTTCTTGCCCTGGGCGCCGGCCAGCGCGTGCAACGTGGTCGCCGCCAGCTCGGGACTAAATGGCAGCATTTGATAGCTGGTGATCAGGCTGTCGCGGCCGAACAAGGCCATAAACCATGGCAGGCCGGCGGCGGGAAGGTAGTCTTCGGCCATGGTGTCGGGGTGAAAGCGAAGCGCCGCCACGTCAACCATGCTACGCATGTACAAGCGCGCGGCTTCAGGATGGCTGGTCATCGTCGGCGCCTTCCTGATCCATTCTTTCAGGTCAGCGCGCATGGCGCTTCCCGCCCCGCTGGAGAATTTCGGCCTATGGGCGGTTCCCCCGGTCACCGGCGTCACGTGCAGTTTAACGGTCCAACTCGATTTAGGTTGCAGGGTGAAGCGGAAGAGGGCGCCCTTGGAATCCAGGTCGGTAACGGGTACGGTTGAGGAAATGATGGTTTCCCGGACAAAATCATCCCGCTTATAACCCAGCACCAACTGGCGACTCCGCGTTTCCCGATAGAGCTTGCCCTTCTTCTTCAGGGCGTCTTTGACTTCGAAGAGATCGGCGAAATCGGCGTCTGCGTCCAGCCGCAGCTCAACCTCTTCCGCCTCCGTGCCGTGGTTGAGGACGGTAAGGTCTTCCACAAAGCCGTCGCCCACAAAGTGGCGGCGGATGATGGAAATCGTGGGGTTTTTGTAAATGGTGCCGGTGGGCGGAACGCAGAAGTGCTGGGCGAAATAGTACTCAACCGCGTCGGTCGAGAGTACATCCAGCGGTATGCCCTTAATAGTTAGCTTCCACTTCGACAAGTGGCGCATATCTTTGTAGAAGAGACCATCCGGCTCGTTGAGCCCGGCGTCAATATCGCCATTGGGTTTGCAGACAAGAAATGTGGAACCATCCAGAATGCTGACAGTATTTGCGGTCATCGAAAATCCTCCCACGCTGCCGGGGCCAGCTACAGAACGGTCGATCCCTAATTTCGACGGCGACTTCACGTCCCTGGGGACCTGCCGTCCAGCGCGTGGCGCGGTGCCAGTCAGTCATTTGGACGCCGACGAACGAGCGAAGGCTGGCTGTATTTGAGAAATCCTGCGGGCGGTGCTCCGCGACGTCGCGTCACGCGAAGGTGTGACCAGAATTCCGATTCCCGGCATCTAGATAGCGTTTCTAAGCAACCGTTAATCTTTCGCGAGCGTCTAATGGCTCTGCCCACCCGAACCGCGCGAATGTGAGTAGGCCATCGCTTACACGGTATGCGGAGGAATCTCTAAAATGCCGTCTCTACTAGGGCTCCATCCACAAAGCCTTCTTCAGTCCATTCTCGACAGTGTGGGCGTCGCGCTCGCCGTCATTGACCGTGACGGCAAATTCGTCTTCACCAACCAGGCTGCGCTCAAGATGTTGGGGGCAACGGCGAGCCTGAGCGGGGTTTCCTTTGAGGAGTGGCGGCGCGGTTACGTGTTCCGCGACAGCCTGGGGCGAGTGATTCCCACGGAAGAAGCTCCGTTATTGCGCGCCCTGGCAGGCGAGGCCATAGATCCGCAGTACGTTGGCCTGACCCTGCCGGATGGTCGCATCAATTGGCTTCACGCCGCCGGGCACCCCTTCTCCGTCATGGGCCTGCATGGGGTGCTGGTCATCGTCACTGACGACACCGAACGGGTCGAGCTGCGGCGGGCAGCCGAGCGGGCCCAGCGCGTCGATGCAATTGGGGTGCTGGCGGGTGGGCTGGCTCATGACTTTAACAACATGCTATCGGTGATCTCGGAAAACGTTGCCCTCTCGCTTGCCGAGCCGGACGTCCCCGCTGCTGTTCGCGACCGCTTGCAACAAATGGAACTGGCGCTGGAGAAGGGGGCCGCACTGGCGAGGAGACTCGTACAGTTCAGCCGCGCTCAAGAGATTGAAACTCAACCCGTGCAAATCAATGAGGCTGTGAATACGGCATTGGAGTTGGTGCGTCCGCTTCTAGGGAAGCGGGTGCGCGTGAAGACCGAGCTGGCATCCAACCTGCCCTTTGTTGAGGCCGACCGGACGGAAATCGAGCAGGCGCTCGTCAACCTCATCCTGAACGCACTAGATGCCATGCCGGAAGGGGGAGAGCTTGCGCTGCATACTGAAGCCGTGCCCGCCGACGCGGTATCGGCTGACAAGAACGACAGGACCAAACAGTTCGTCCTCATCACCGTCGCCGATACCGGAACCGGGATTCCCGAGAACCTGCAAGACAGCATCTTCGATCCCTTCTTTACCACCAAGCGCGATGGCAAAGGCGCCGGTTTGGGACTTTCAAGTGTCCAAAGGATCGTGCACCAGCACAACGGCCACATCAAGATGCAAAGCGCGCCCGGTAAAGGAACGAAGTTCAGCATCTACCTCCCGGTCGAGGAAAAACCGGCGACAATGACCACGGAAGCTGTCTGATCCGCTCCAACCGTCTTACGGATTCAGCGCGCCTTGGGCTTGGCGCAGAAGCGCGAGCGCCCGCTTCCGATCGTGAATGATCCGCGTGGGGCGCTGCAGGGTCGTGAGGTAGGCGCAACACTCAGGCAGGGCCAGGCGACGTTCAATCATCATTTCGACAAAGCTCAGATCAAAGAAAAACAGGATTTTTGCGAAATGCTCGTCCAGATAAGCGGTCAGATCGGCCATGGCTTTGCCGGCCTTCTCAGGTTGTCCCATGTGCAGCAAGGCAATTCCCCTGAGGTTCAGCGCGTTGTAGACGGTATCAAAATCATATTGCCCGGGCGCCTTGGGCAACCGGATTTCACGCAGCTTTTCGAGCGCCCGGTGATAGTTGTGAAGATGGTGCCCGAAATAGCGGGCGATCGCCAGCTTGGCTTCGAGCGACTGGGGAAATGTAGCTTCCCGCTCGCGCAGATACTGCTCGGCCTTCCCGTTCCTGCCCACCATCTGCTCGAAGCTGGCCAAGGCGGCCAGCGAGTGCTCCAGCATCTCCAGTTCGTTGCGTGATTTGTAGCGTTCGTAGTCTTCCACCAGGACGGCTTCGGCCTTGTCGAGAAAGCGCATACCCTGGAACAGATATTTGTCGAAGAGGTCCTGACGCTTGGCGAACTTGCGGAATTTTGCTTGCGATTCTTTGCCAGGGGAGCTGTCGTCCCCGGTCGGCGTTTTTCGGCGATGGCTCTCGGGCATGGTCTTCTTAGCAGAGGCGTCTGAGAATCGCACTTCCTCGAAGGATTGTATCGTGTCTCGGCCGCAATTATGATCCTTAAGGTGCGCCGCAACGTTATCGATGAGTTTGCCTCTTCGAAGAATCGTCCGTGGGCTTTCATGCCGCTGTAATGGCTCATGATCATGATCAGGACAGTCGCTCCCGCCATGGCAGACGAGGCCTTGGACATCCTAACGAGCGCATGCTACAACCTTATGGCATCCGCCCATAAGCGTAAGGCATCCGAATTGAATAAGTCTCTCTACCTTCCTCTTTAAGGATGTACAAGTATGTTTCACCGAATCCTGCCTATAGCCTTGTCTGGCTTACTGCTCGTAGTCCCGGCGCTGGCCCAAACAGCACCGACGACGGTAACTTTTAGCAGCCAGATCTATACCACCGGCGCCGATCCTACCGCTGCCGTAAGCGGGGACTTCAACCAGGATGGCAAACCCGACCTCGCCGTCGTCGACGGTCAGTCTAGTTCCGTGCAAATCCTTCTCGGCGTTGGCGGCGGGAAATTCAGTCTGGGGAGCCAGACCAACACCGGCATGGGCCCGGTACAGATCGTTACCGGCACGTTCACCCTAAGCGGCCACCAGGACCTGGCGGTCGCCAATGGCGATAAGACTATGACCATCCTGCTGGGCAAAGGCGATGGCGCTTTCACGACCGAATCATTCCCGCTGAGCGGCGTACCCGTGGCTCTCATCGGGGCCGACTTTCTCAACAATGGGCTGACCCAGCTCGCGGTAGTGGAATGCGCCGGGCAGGAGCAGGGTCCTTGCAGCTTGAACATCTACCAAGGCGACACGCACGCCCAATTCCACCGCACGCAGAGGATTGCTTTACCCAGCGCACCCGCTCCTGGGCTGATTGCGAGTGACGATTTCAATCACGATGGCAAGCGGGACCTCGCGGTCGCGGTCGAAAAACAGGTCCTGGTCTTTGTGGATACCAGCAGTTTCAACGGCAAAGGTTCGGCCACCGTGGCCTTGCATTCCATCATCACGCCGCCCAACACGGCCGCTATATCTGGCATCGCCGCAGGGCACTTCGTCAAGAACAACCCAACTCCGGATTTGGCGATCGAAGTCTTCGCCAACGTGAATGACACGAGCTTCCCCAATTCCGATTACATTTTTCTCAACAACGGTTTCGGCTCCTTCTTTCTGAAGAGCAAAGTTCCCGGCACGGGGGGCTTCGGACACATCCTGGCAGTGAGTGATATCAACGGTGATGGTATTCAGGACCTGCTGGTAGCTGGAGTCAGCTTCCACAACGGAGACGTGTCGTTTGCTCTCGGGCACGGCGATGGAACTTTCAGCGCGGTGCAAGAGGCCGGGGGTTTCGGGCCGAATAGCGAGATCATCACCCGCGATCTTAGCCTTGACTCACGCCAGTCTGTAGTGTTGGCAGTAGGTGGCGAGTTTGGGACACCGGGCACCGCCGTTCTGCTCAACCAGAATGCTTTGACCAACTGTCCGCCTCCCGGTTCCGCCACGCTTGCGGTCAAGATTTGCTCAGCCACAACCGCGACCGGGCTGATCTCGGTGAAAGCCGGCGGCAACTCCCCCAATGGAGTCAAACGCGTGGAACTGTGGATCGACGGCAGCAAGCGCACGCAGGCTTTCAGCGACCAGTTGCACGCGACTGTGGGCGTGCCGGCGGGAACCCATCAGGTAACGATCGTTGGAGTGGATCTGTACGATACTTTGGTCAAGAAGACAATCGCTGTGAGCGTGCCGTAGACGACCAGGAGTCGTGGCGGAAGCGTGTGAGAGTCGAACTCACCAGAGCCAGCAAAGCTAACTCTCGCCGGTTTTGAAGACCGGAAGGGTCACCGGACCCCCTGCGCTTCCGCGTGATCTTAAAAGTTTACATGAGAGAGCAGTCAGCACTCAGCATTCAGCATTTCAGCCCCGGAATATTCTCGCCGACCTCAGCGAGGCTTATCTCCTCCGGCGTGAGAGAGTAAAAAGCACGCAGCACATGGCCAATACAAAAATGTCTAAGGGCTGAATGCTGAGTGCTGACTGCTGAGCGCTACTCCGGTGTGATCCGCAAGATATCGTGCTTCACTTCCACGAAGCGTCCGGGAAACTGCGATGCAATGCGCTGTTGCAGTTCCTCCACCGTGAGAGCGCCGTTCTGGCCGTTGAGGCCGCGAGCATCGTCCATGAGGATCACGTGCCCCGGGACGGGGTGCCGTAGGATAGCTTCCAACTCCGTGGTCAGGCGCTGCTTGTCACCCTGCAGGCCGGCCCAGCCGTAGTAGCCGGCGTCCAGCCAGAACAGTGCTGGGCGCTTCAACGATTGCAGCAGTTCCGGCACCACGCGTTGGCTGTCGCCTTCCAGGATGTGAATATGCGGCCAGCGCGAAAACTTTTTTTGCGCCCGCTGCGCCAGCCGCGAATCATATTCCACGGAATGAATCTCATCGAAACGGTTCTTCATGGCGGCTACCATCTCGCCGTAGTAGGTGCCGGTTTCCACCAGGACGCGCAAACCGTATCGCTCGGCATATTCGCGTACCGCCCGTTGCTTCACCAGGTGCGGCGACCGGACGGGCTCGCCGCGCAGCTTCCAGTACCAATAGTCGGGGTAATGGCCCAGCGATTTGTACAGACCGTAGAACGGCGTGCGCTGCAACGATTTTCGGAGTGCCTTCAAAGGACCTCTGGGGCGACGGCGTAATCCGAATGCAGCATAAAGTTGAGGAGAAAACCATGTCAAATTCCAAACGGCGCTTGCCCATGGCGCAGATGGACGTGTTTACTGCGAAGCCGCTCGAGGGCAACCAGCTCGCGGTCTTCACCGATGCTCGCGGCCTCAGTGACAGCGAGATGCAGGCCCTGGCGCGAGAGATGAACCTTTCCGAAACCACCTTCATCTTCCCCAGGGAGGCAGCGACAGAGCGCGAGCGCGGCGTGCGCGTCCGCATATTCACGGTGACGGAAGAGCTGCCGTTCGCCGGGCATCCCACGCTGGGCACGGCCATGGTCTTGCGCAATGGCATGGACGAGGGCGCTGACGAGATCGCTCTGGACCTCAACGTAGGCAAGATTCCAGTGCGGTTTTCCCGGCGCGATGGTCTTCCCTTTGGCGTGATGACCCAGCGCGATCCCGAGTTTGGCCGGACACACGACCGCGAAGCCGTAGCCCGGGCAGCCGGACTCGCCCTGAATGAAATAGCCGATGATGTTCCCATCCAAACCGTCAGCACCGGCAACGCCTTTGCAATCGTTCCCGTGAAGTCGCTGGCCGTGCTGCAGGGTCTGGCGCCCACTTGGGCGCCGATGGGCGAGTACTTGGGCAAGACAGACGCTAAATTCTTTTATTTTGTTTCGCGCGAGGCTGTGAATCCCCAAGCCAGCCTCCAGGCGCGCATGATCTTTTACAACGGAGAAGATCCGGCGACGGGGTCCGCGGCCGGTCCATGCGCGGCCTGGGCCGTGAAGTACGGCGTAGTTCCTTCCGAACACGAAGCCTTGTTGGAGCAGGGAGTGGAAATGAAACGGCGCAGCAGGATTTTTGTGAGCGCGGCAAAGGCAGGTGACAAGATTGTTAACGTCCGCGTGGGCGGTCACGCGGTCGAAATCCTTCGCGGCGAAGTTGTTTTGTGAGAGAGGCGTTCGCCGTGCCTGATTCTGCGCTGCTTTCCCATCCCGGCGCGCGAAACCGGCAGCTTAATGAAAAGTTCCGCTGTTGACTTCCAGGGTACTTTACAGCCACGACGCTTACGCCTATTATGCGTCCACCTCAGTTATTGACTGAACTTTGTTTTGCCCAGCCCAAAAGCATGCTAGTAGATCCCAGGCGGCCTGACAGCTCGGCGCGCTGCGGACCGATATTGGGGAGAACATGCGATCGAAACGGACAATTCTCTGCGTGGACGACAACGAACAAGCGCTCTCCATTCGCAAACTCATGCTCGAAACCCGCGGCTATCGCGTCATGGCGTGCACCGGCGGCAATCAGGCCCTGGAAGCCTTTCGCCAGGGCGGCATCGACCTGGTGCTCAGCGACCTGCTGATGCCGGGACTCGATGGCGCCACCCTGGTGGGTAAGATCAAAGACATTTCGCCGGAAACACCGGTCATCCTGTTCTCGGGAAAGGTGAAGGCTTACGAGAAGGACACGCGCGCCGACGTCTTTCTTCCCAAAGGCATGTACGCTCCGATGGAGTTGCTGGAGCGGATCCGCTTGCTGCTGGTGAAGAAGCGCGGGCCCAAACGCGCCGGCGCCCTTCCCGCGCAAAGAATCCCCGCGGCCAGCTGAAGCGTCTTGCCGTTTCTTGACGCGGTGTGCCGCAGCTTGACGCCTTGCTGCGCGCCCGGCTCTGGTAATATCGAAGGGTTCCGTGGCGCCCATCATTCAATCTGAAAACGTCACCAAGCTCTATCGCATCGGCAAGGTCGATGTCGAGGCCTTGCGCGGCGTGAGCCTATCCGTCGAAAAGGGTGAGTTCGTGAGCATTGTGGGCCCCTCCGGCAGCGGCAAATCCACGCTGTTCTACATTCTCGGGGGCCTCACGCGCGCGACCTCCGGCCGCGTACTCATCGACGGCGCGGATTTCGCCCGGCTGACTGACGCTCAGCGAACCGCCATGCGCAAGAGCAAAATCGGATTCGTCTTTCAAAAGTTCAACCTGCTGCCCACGCTCTCCGCCCGCGACAACATCGAGATTGCGCAGATGATCTCCGGCCGCAACGGCGGCGATGCCCAGTTCTTTGAACAGGTCACGCAAATGCTCGGCGTGGCCGGGCGGCTCGACCACCGGCCGGCGGAGATGTCGGGCGGAGAGCAGCAACGGGTGGCCCTGGCCCGGGCCCTGATTAACCGGCCGGCCATCGTACTCGCTGACGAGCCCACCGGCAACCTCGACTCCCAGAACTCTGAAGTCGTGCTGAAGATGCTGCGTGAAGCTAATCAGAAATTTGGCCAGACGGTGCTGATGATCACCCATAATCCCGAGGCCGCCCTGATCGCTGATCGCGTCATTCACATGCGCGATGGCCAGATCGTGACCGCCGCCGAAGACCCGCAGTGGGCCAGAAGTTAAGATCCGGTGATCGGGTGATCCGATGATCGGGTGATCGGCCAGGCGCCGAAACTCCTCGCGTCAGCGGGACTGAGAGTCTTATCAAAGGAAGAGCTATGAAGACCATTCGTATTGGCAAAAGCAACAAAAGCAACGATGCTGTTTCCGTTATCGGCCTGGGCTGCATGGGCATGTCAGAGTTCTACGGCGCCGGCGATGAACAGGAATCGGTCGCCACCATTCACCGCGCGCTGGATCTGGGCGTGAATTTCCTGGATACCTCGGACATGTACGGCATCGGCGAGAATGAAAAACTCGTGGGCCGGGCTCTGCGCGGCCGCCGCGACCAGGCTTTTCTCTGCACCAAGTTTGGCGTGTTGCGCGATCTCCAGACCAAAGGCTTCATGGGCGTGAGTGGACGTCCGGAGTATGTGCGCTCTGCCTGCGAAGGCAGTCTGCAGCGTCTGGGCGTGGAGGTGATCGACCTCTATTATCAGCACCGCGTGGACCCGCAAGTGCCCATCGAGGAGACGGTAGGCGCCATGGCCGGCCTGGTGCGCGAAGGCAAGGTGCGGCACCTGGGACTATCTGAAGCCGCTGCGGAGACGCTGCGCCGGGCTGGTAAGGTTCATCCGATCGCGGCCCTGCAATCCGAGTATTCCCTGTTCAGCCGCGACGTGGAAGGAAGCATCCTGGATGCCTGCCGCGAGCTGGGCATCACCTTTGTGGCTTACAGCCCCTTAGGACGCGGGTTTCTCTCCGGCCAGATCAAGAGCGTGAATGACTTGGATGCCGCCGACTATCGGCGCATGGCGCCGCGCTTCCAGGGAGAAAATTTCCAGAAGAATCTGGAGCTGGTGAAAGCGATCCAGGAACTGGCGGCCGCAAAGAAATGTACGGCTTCACAACTGGCGCTGGCCTGGGTGTTGGCCCAGGGCGGCAACATCGTCGGGTTGATGGGCACCAAGCGGCGGAAATATCTGGAAGAGAACGCTGCGGCAGCGGATGTTACCCTCAATAAAGCCGACCTGGAGCAGATCGAGAAGATCATGCCTCATGGCATTGCCGCTGGTCCTCGCTACCCTGAAATGTCGATGCGCTTCGTGGAGAGCTAAGTTAAGGTCGCAGCGTGTAACGGAAATCGTCTCACGGCTGCTTTCGTCATCACCACTTGGACGGATTGGTGTAAATGATTCCATAACAATGTCGAACAACGGACCACAGCTGATCGAGCCGCTGGCGGGGCAGTTAGCCCCGGTGCCAGCCGCCCCGCGGGCCGCCGCGGCGGCGGAGCCTCGATTTGAAGGCATACC
>DATDGY010000008.1:0-22604 GCA_036521855.1 Candidatus Angelobacter sp. | reverse complement strand
AGCGCTCCGACATCAAGGCCATGCTGAACTACTACAAGCGCAACTATCCGCGGGAGCCTTATCAGGAAGATCCGTCGCCGGTGGTGAAGACGCAGATGCCGGTGCTCATGATCCATGGCCTCAAAGACACGGCCCTGCTCTCTGACGCGCTCAACAACACCTGGGACTGGATGGGCAAGGATTTTACCTTGGTCACGATTCCCGACTCGGGACACTTCGTTCAGCAGGACGCCGCCGACCTGGTGACACGGACAATACGGGCATGGTTGGAGCGTTAACGTGCAAGCTACCGTCCCACGCCGCGCTGTTCCAGCAATGCAGCGATCTCCGTTTGATTGCCTTCCAGGGCCCATCCCAGCGGAGTGGAGTTGAACTCTTCATCGCGCCGATGGAGATCGGCGCCGTTGTCGATAAGGAACTCGACCATCTCTTTATGGCCATTGACGGCTGCCCAGTGCAACCCCGGCGCGCCAAAGAAGCCTTTGCAGTTGATGTCGGCGCCTTTTGCCAGCAGAAACTTCGCCACGTCAAGGCGTCCGTTGCGCGCGGCGATGTAGAACGCCTCAGAAACCAGCTCGGCATAGCTCTCCGGCGGCGGCATCCTGCCCCAGCCTCCATCGGGAGTGCGCCGGGTACGCGTCTGTCCGGCGTTGGGCTTGAGAGTTCTGGACGAAGACGAATCCCAGAATGACTGAACCACATCGAGCATGCCAAGTCCGGCGGCAGCCCACATGTTGAGCTGCGGACGGGCTCCGTGCTCAAGAAGCAATTCGGCGACCTCGCGGCTGCCCATGTTGGCGGCCCACTGCAGCGGCGTGGATCCCCACGTGGTCTCCGCATTGATGTCCGCGCTGGCCCGGACCAGCACCTCGGCCAGTTGTAGATGGTTCTTCTCCGCCGCCCAGTGCAGCGGCGTCTTGTCGTACTCTCCCTTGGCATTGACCAGCGCCGGGTCGGCGGCCAGGAGTTCCCCAACCATCTCCACGCTGCCGTGCTTCGCGGCCACCAGGATTTGTTCGACGGCGGTCATCGAAATAAATTCTACCCGCACGGGCAATGAAGCGGATACGGGATGGACTGCTCTTCGCCTACCGACCCACAGCGCGCAGGTCGACGTCACTGGTTGGAGTTCTTGCGACCAGTCCCGCGAGCGGGACGGCCGTTAGTAGCCCGGCACGTCAGTGCCGGAAAAGCGAAGTTGGGAATCCCACTCCCTGCTGCCGCAGGCCGGCGCGCAGCGAAGCGGAGCGCCTCTAAAAATCGCTGCTCAAGCGTATTTTTTCAGCCGTCCGGCGGAAGCCGGACTCAGAATATTCTTGCTCGTTGCCCTGGCACTGACGTGCCGGGCTATTTTCATTCGTCCCGGCTTGCGCTGGGACTAGGACTCGGGCAGACTGTCGGCCCAACCACAATTTCAGAATGTGTGGCACCGGCACTCCTGCCGGTGCTTGCTTCCTGCACAAGATGCTCCGCGCAGGCAAGAGTGCCTGCGCCACACAACCAATCAAAACGTCAGCGGTTTCTTGAAGCAGCTCTAGTCATGACTTCCTCGCTACGCTCGAAATGCTATGAAGGTTTCTTCGTGGTCATGGCCGGGGGAATCAACTGCTCCAACGGCACAAACTCCGTGGGATAGATGCCGGTATAGCACGACGTGCAATACGTCGTCTTTTCGCCTTCGGCGCAGGCTTCGCGCATGCCCTGGAGGGACAGATAGGCCAGAGAATCAGCGCCGATGTAATTGCGGATTTCCTCCACCGATTTGTTTGCGGCGATGAGCTGGCTTTTCTCCGGAGTGTCCACACCGTAATAGCAGGGCGAAATCGTGGGCGGACAGGAGATGCGCACGTGCACTTCTGTGGCGCCGGAGTCACGCACCATGCGCACGATTTTGCGGCTGGTGGTGCCGCGCACGATGGAATCGTCGATCAGCACCACGCGCTTGCCAGCGAGCAGGCTGCGCACCGGGTTGAGCTTCAGCTTGACGCCGAAGTCGCGTACCCGCTGCTCGGGTTCGATAAACGTCCGGCCCACGTAGTGGTTGCGGATCAACCCAAAACGGAAGGGCAGGCCTGATTCAGCCGCGTAGCCCAGCGCCGCAGTCACGCCGGAGTCGGGCACGGGCACCACGATGTCGGCGTCCACGCCCGATTCTTTGGCCAACTGGCGGCCCAGGGCTTCGCGGCTGGTCTGCACCGAGCGGCCGAAAACCACGCTGTCCGGGCGCGAGAAATAGACGTGCTCGAAGATGCAGCTTGACTGTTTCATCTCCGCGGCGAAGAAGCGAGAAGAAATGCCTTCCGGACCCACCACCACCATCTCGCCCGGCTTGACGTCGCGTTCGTAAACCGCGCCGATCAGGTCGAAGGCGCAGGTTTCGGAAGCGAAGACGACGGTATCGCGCTCGGAGCCTGCCCCGTTGGGGATGCGTCCCATGGAGAGCGGGCGGAAGCCGCGCGGGTCGCGCACGGCGAAGACGCGGTCGCGGGTCATCAGCACCAGCGAAAACGCGCCCTCAATGTGGCGCAGCGCGTCGCACACCGCTTCCGGCAGAGTGTGTTCCTTGGATTGCGCAATCAAGTGCACGATGACTTCCGTGTCGCTGGTGGTCTGAAAGATCGAGCCCTGGGCCTCCAGCCGGGCGCGGATTTCCCAGGCGTTGACCAGGTTACCGTTGTGCGCCAGAGAGATCAGGCCCTTGTTGCAATCCACCATGATGGGCTGGGCGTTGAGCAGGGCCGAATCGCCGGTGGTGGAGTAGCGCGTGTGGCCGATGGCCAGGTTCCCGGGCAGCTTGCTCAGGACCTCTTCGGTGAAGATGTCCGCTACCTGGCCCATGGCCTTGTGGACGTGCATGCGCCCGCCGTCGGAAGCAACAATGCCCGCCGACTCCTGCCCGCGATGCTGCAACTGGTGCAGTCCGAGGTAGGCGAGCGTGGAGGCCTCGGCGTGGTTGTGCACCGCCATGACGCCACAATATTCTTTGAGTTTGTCGAAAGCCATGTGCGCCTTTTTCCCTCACCAAGCTTAATGCCAACACCACAGAATCAAGTTCTTGTCATCCTGAGCGAAGCGCTGAGTCCCGCTTCGCGGGATGAAGCGCGCAGTCGAAGAATCCCGACCATGCGTCGATCTAACATGCTGTACCAAGGCATTCTCTAGAGAACTCCCTGAGACAGTGTCTAAGCACTAAAAATCCTCGGGATCCTTCGACTCCCCCTCGCCCCGCCATGCGGGACTCGGGCTCGCTCAGGATGACAGGACTTGAATTCTCTCGCCTGTCAAAATGCCTTTCCACAGCAATCCCAAGAACTCCCTAGCTCTTCTGCAAAATCTCCGGCACCAAATGTTCCGGAGCCTCGGCATGCAGGGCCCCGGTCAGAGCGGTATCCCAAGCCTGCTTCAATTCTGACACGGAAGCCGCTACGGCAGTCTTGCCGTCAATCCTGACCACCAGCTTTTCTGGAATCGTATGTCCGAGCCGGTCCGCTCGCACGCCCCATTTTACCGCTATTTGTTTGATGCTCGGGGCTTTTTCCGAGTCGCAAGTTACTATTGCGCGGCTCGCCTCCTCGGCAAAAAGCACGATTTCGGCGGGTGACCCGCCGGAGGTAAGGTCAATTTCGGCCCCAAACCCCGCAGGAAAAGCCGATTCTGCCAGGGCCACGGCCAAGCCGCCTTCCGAGCAATCGTGGGCGGATTCGATATCGCGATTCGAGATCAGCTCGCGCAAGGCCTTCTGCAGCGCGGCTTCCTGCTTGAGATCCAGCTCAGGAGGCAGGCCCCAGACCTCGCCCAGGATCTCTTTGGCGTAGTCCGACGACCCGAAACAAATTTCCCGGCTCGCGGCATCGGCGCGGGAGCGTGCGCTCAACAAAAAGACCTCTCGCTCCGGCCGGCCGAAGTGGAAGGTCATGGCATGGTCCAGATCTTCCAGAATTCCCACCACTCCGACTACGGGCGTGGGATAGATGCCCTCGCCCAGAGTTTCGTTATACAGGCTCACATTGCCGCCGGTGATGGGTGTTTCCAGGGCCTCGCAGGCCGCGGCTAGACCGTCCACGACCTGGGAGAGCTGCCACATGATCTGCGGCTTCTCCGGATTGCCGAAGTTCAGGCAGTTCGTGGCCGCCACCGGAGTTGCGCCGGTGCAGGAGACGTTACGCGCGGCCTCCGCCACGGCATGCATAGCGCCGAGCTTGGGGTCGAGCCAGCACCAGCGGCCGTTGCCGTCAAGCGCCATCGCCAGCGCGCGCCGGCTGCCTTTGATTCGCATCAGGCCGGCGTCGGCGCCGGGGCCCTCCACGGTGTTGGACTGCACCATGGAATCGTATTGTTCGAAGATCCAGCGCTTGGAGCAGATGTTGGGCGAGGCCAGCAGGCGTTTCAGGTCGCGCGTGAAGTCGCCTACGCCGCGAAAGAAAATGTGTGCTGGCTTGTTGCGCGGGGCCGGCGCCGCCCACGGCGACATAGGACGGTTATACAAAGGAGCATCGTCCGTCAGCGCCGCGTTGGGGATGTCCGCCACCAGCTTGCCGTGCTCCAGCACGCGCAACCGCCCGCCCTCGGTGACACGGCCAACGATCACCGCATCCAGTCCCCACTTCTCGAAGACGCGCAGCACTTCCTGCTCGCGGCCGCTCTCCGCCACCAGCAGCATCCGCTCCTGCGACTCGCTGAGCATGATCTCGTAAGCGTTCATGCCGGTCTCACGCTGGGGCACGCGCTCCAATTCGATCTCAATGCCCACGCCGCCGCGACCGCCCATCTCGCAGGTGGAACAGGTGAGGCCGGCGGCGCCCATGTCCTGTATGCCGACCACGGCGCCGGTCTGCATAGCTTCGAGACAGGCTTCGAGAAGAAGCTTTTCCAGAAACGGATCCCCCACCTGAACGTTGGGGCGCTTTTGTTCGGAGCCTTCGCTGAATTCTTCGCTGGCCATGGTGGCGCCGTGGATGCCGTCGCGCCCCGTCTTGGCTCCCACGTAGATGACGGGATTGCCTTCACCGGCGGCCTTGGCGTAGAAGATCTGGTCGCGACGCACCAGGCCGAGGGCAAAGGCGTTGACCAGCGGATTCTGCGAGTAGCACGGCTCAAACTTGGTCTCGCCGCCCAGGTTGGGAACGCCAAAACAGTTTCCGTACGAAGCAATGCCGCTGACCACGCCCTCCAGGATGGCGTGGTTCTTGTGCATGGCGGCCTGCCCGGCGCCCTTGCCGGACCTGGCGGGGCCTGCTGTTATAGGGCCAAAGCGCAGCGAATCCATCACCGCCAGCGGGCGCGCGCCCATTGTAAAGATGTCGCGCAGGATTCCGCCCACACCGGTGGCCGCGCCCTGGAAAGGCTCGATGAATGACGGGTGGTTGTGGGATTCGATCTTGAAGGCGCAGGCCCAGCCATCGCCGATGTCGATGATCCCGGCGTTTTCGCCCGGCCCCTGTACCACCAGTTTGCTGCGCGTAGGCAGGCGCTTCAGATGTACGCGCGAAGATTTGTAAGAGCAGTGCTCGCTCCACATCACGCTGAAGATGCCCAGCTCGGTCAGGGACGGCTCGCGGCCCAGCGCGCTCTTGATGCGCTCGTATTCTTCCGGCGTGATGCCGTGGTCCTGAATGACTTCAGGGGTGATCTGAGCGGCATGCGTGGTGGACATAAGCGGCTATATTTATTGTCGCATGTCTCCAAGGCTCGAGGAAATTTCACTGGGCTCACCGATGCGACTGATACGGACGAGTGAACCCTTCAGCTTCAGTCCGCCAGAACATTACTTGTTAGATCACTCACGCACCCATCGGTAGCCGACGGTGTGCACGGTGGCGATTTGCCTGGGGTCGGCGCCGACATCGGCGAGCCTCTTGCGGAGCTGCACAATCGCCTGGTCCAGAACCCGCGTGTTGCCGAAATACTCATACCCCCAGACATCATTGAGGATGCGGTCGCGAGCGAGCACCTCCCCCTGGTGATTGAGGAAAAGCTGCAATAGCTTCACCTCGCGCGCGGAAAGCGCTACCGCGGCTTCGCCTTGCCGAAGTTCGAACGTTTTGGGATCCAGGGTTAAATCGCCGGCCACCAGGGCGCCCTCTTCGGAATTCCCCGCGGCGCGGTTGCGGCGCAGCAGGGCGTGGACGCGGGCCGTCAACTCGCGCAGGCCAAACGGTTTGGTTACGTAATCGTCCGCGCCGGACTCGAGGCCCACGACTTTGTCCATCTCCTGCGACTTGGCGGTCAACATCAGCACCAGCCCGCGATATCCGCGCTCGCGAAGGCGCTTGCATACGTCGTACCCGTTCATTTCGGGCAGCATCAGGTCCAGCACCACCAGGCCTGGCCGGTGCTCCTCCACCGCCGCCACCGCGAGGTCGCCGCGGGCACAAGACTCCACGGCATAGCCTTCGCTGGTCAGCAGTTCGATCAGGCCAAAGCGGATATTTGCGTCGTCTTCCACGACCAGGATTTTCGTCTTCATGTTTCTGCGTTCGGGGCTCCCGGTTGAATCTCATCCTTGGTGACGGCCAGGGGCAGCTTCAAGGTAAAGCAGCTTCCGCCGCCCTCGCGAGGCGAATAGATAACATTTCCTCCGTGGGCCTGGGCCATGTGCCGCGCCAGAGTGAGCCCCAGACCGGAACCGGAAATGCTGCCGGCCAGCGAATCATGCATGCGATAAAAGGGCTTGAAGATGGCCGCGCGCTGCCGGACGGGAATGCCGGAGCCGCGATCCAGAACGTCGGCACAGCATGATTCCCTGGGTGCGGTTCCTTCCCGCCGCAATCGCACCTCGATCTGGCCGCCTCCGTATTTTTCGGCGTTGGAAAGAAGATTCAGGACGATCTGGCCAATAGCGTCACGATCGCCCAGCAGCGGCAGCAACTTGGCTTCCGTTTGCAGGCTGAGACGCACGCGGGCATCGTCCAGGTGCGGCCGGCAGGTATCGATAACCTCCTGCGTAATCTCCACCAGATCGAAGGGGTGGCGCTCGCGGGGCTTTCCTCCGCGCTCCAGGCGGGCAAAGTCCAGCACGTTGTTGATGAGCCGCGTCAGGCGCGCCGATTCGGCGGCGATGATGCGCAGATAATGCGTGCGGCGGCCAGGATCCTCGACCCGCTCTTCCGCCAGCATGTCGGCAAACATACGGATGGATGTCAGCGGCGTCTTGAGCTCGTGGGAAACATTGCTGACAAAGTCGGTCTTCTGCTGCGCCAGGAGCATCTGGCGGCGGACATCGACGGCCATCAACCATCCGCCCAGGAGGATGGCGGCCACCAGCGTGATGACGACGGCTCCGAGCGTCAACTGCAGCGTGGAAGCCGAGCGGCTGATCTGTTGTGGGTCCACGAGATAGAGAGCCGCTTCCCAGTGCGGCAGGCCCTCACCGATCTCGGTCGCCACCAGCGGATGTTTCCAGTCCGTACGGAAGCCAGGGCGCGATAGAGCGACGGGTTGGCCGCGGTCATCCAGAATCGCCAGACAGTAATTTCCACCCGCGCTTCCTGCCGAGGTACTGCGTTGCAGGTCGGGCGCCTGCAGGAGCGGGGCCAGGGTCTGGATGAGCCTGGCCTCGGCAATCTGCGCCCCGAAGACCAGCGGACTGGCCGTTGACGGACGGTACCAGATCATTACCCGCAGTTTGTCCTCGCGAAACCGCGCCAAGGCCCCGCTGGTCTGGTCCTTGATGAGACGGCGAAAATCAGATTCTGCGGCGATGGTGCTGGATAGATTCCCCTCCTGAGCCATGAAGCTCTTCTGCGGCACTACTTGCCGCAAGCTCTGCCCGGCCTGACCGTTCTGTGCCATCTGTTGCGACGGCGCCGCTTGCGCCATCTGCTTCGCAGACGCAGCCTGGGGCGCCTGATTCGGCCGGACAGCTTGCTGTGCCAAGGACTGGGCGAGAAGCTGGTTCTGCGCGGTATCCAGCTGGGCGCTATTCAAAGCATTACTCTGGGAGAAAATCGGAAGGTTCTCGCGATTGCTCAGAAAGCGGCCGGTTTCGTTCAGGAACGTCGCCGCCGTCTTGCCCTGAGCCGCTTGCGGCGAGCGTATGGTTCCGTTGAGGTCCACCGCGAAGCCTACTTCCGCCAGGTTCCACGTCTTCTGCAACTGCCGGTTGAAGGTACCGGCCAGCTCTCGCGGAGAGGGAGCGTGCGCCAACAGAAGCTGCGTGGCCTCGATGAAATCCCCCTTGGAGCTGTCCAGTTGGTCTTGGATCTTCTTGGCCAGCGCATCGGTGATGTCCTGGCTGATGACGGCCTGTTGGTGCTCGAGGACTACTTGCTGGTCGCGCGCCGACCGCACCGCAAGACCGGCCAGCACCAGGCTGGGCAAGAGGATCCCCGCGAGAAAAATCCAGGTGGAGCGGCGCATTAGCCGCGGCTCCGGCACAACCAGGATGCTGGCATCACGATCTTCATCCTATGTCGTCGCGCCACTCCAGCCAAGAGTTTTCCCTTCCCCACGTGACACAGTCGCTCACGGATCTGTTCCAGGTTGATTTCCTTGCGTCTTCAGTAGCGCCGGCCATCGCCCTCGATGGCGCTGAATACATCCGCGGGCGCCAGCCCGAGCCAGGGATCTTCAGCCGGCGTAAGGAACACTTGGCTGTAAACCCAGTTGTTGATAGCGGCCAGCGAAAGCCTTTTCTGCGCAGCCGGGCCGGCGATGAATGCCAGGATCTTCGTCCTCCGCATGTAGTTGTTGTGCACTGTGTCCAGCGCGACCGTCCTGGACAACGAGAGTACCCTCGGCGAGCTTGCAAGACTCCGCAGCTTGGGAACCTCAACTAATGCCTTGCTGGCCGCGAGCGGAGCGGCAGCCTGGGCGCTGGGGAAGACCTGCCCAAGCGTGTTCCCGCCGCCTGTTGGGCTGGCAAGACTGGTGAGTATTGGAGTCTCTACCCGGGACTTGCTCATGGTTTGCCGGGCGGCGACCTCGGCGCTGGGGAACTTCCGGGCCATCAGCTCGCTGGCGCGCGCGTCGAAGCCGGCCTCGTCTTCGTGCAACTGCGCGATCCGCTGCCACGTGGCATCGTCGGTCCGCTCTTGCAGGTCATTTTCATTCCCTGGCCGCTCCGACGGCAATTGGATGTGCAGCAAGGCCAAGTCAGCGGCCCAGGCGTTCAGGAGCCTGCTGCGGGTCGCCTTAAGGTGGGCGGCGGCGCCGCCAGATCCCTTCAAAGCATCCGCTGCAGCTCGCAGCTCATCCGCAAAGATTCGCGCGCTGTAAAGTCCGGGAAGCGCGTCCGCGACCTCGCCGTTGGAGTCGAGTATGTAATGGATGCTGTTGCCGGTGATGGTGCGCTCCAGCGTGCGCCCGTCGCCAAAGTTGATGGTCACTCGGGGCGCCGGACGGACGGATTCCCAATGCAGGACGTATCTCTCCTTCAGGATCTGGTTGATCTCCGCATTGGGAAAAAGCGTGGTTCGGAAGAAGCGGCTGTTGGCGCAGCTTAGTTCTTCATCGAGGCGGCCCAGCAGACGCAATGAAAGAATGGGCCGTCCGGAAGCTTGCGCGGCCGCCTTGGCCTTCTCCAGGTCGGTGTACCAGTACAACCCGCTGGCATAGTTGTCACGCTGCGCGCCAACCTTGTCGAAGGCGGAAGCGATGCGCTTCCACTGCTCGTTTGACGGCGCCCCAGACCGATGGGCGGCGATCTGTGGTGCATAGCGCTCGAGCAGCATGACGAGGCCCGACGGGCCCGCATTGCGAAGATGCGCCTGCGCCGCAGCGGCTGCGGTTACGTCCGGAGAGACGGCCTGTTCCACCCAATCGACCGGACCCGGAACGTCGGAAGACATTGCGCTCCCGAATCCCAGGACCGATAATGCACAACCTAGCAAGATGAACGTTTTCATGGCCCAATCTTGGGGTTTTTCGAAGAGAGAGTTGTGGTGGGAATCCTCGAAGATTTGTAAAAAAATTGTATGGCGGCGTCCCGCAGGCAACAGGATTCCCGGCTCAATTACACTGATTTCTGATGAAATCCGTGATCATCGGCACCGCCGGGCACATCGACCATGGCAAGACCGCCCTGGTCAAGGCCCTGACCGGGATCGACGCCGACCGGCTCGAAGAAGAAAAGCGGCGCGGCATCACCATCGACCTCGGTTTCGCCCATCTGGAGTTGACCACGCCCGAAGGGGAGAAACTCCGGTTGGGATTCATCGACGTCCCCGGACACGAGCGCTTTGTGCGCAACATGCTGGCCGGCGTGGGCGGCATGGACCTGGTGCTGCTGGTGATCGCCGCCGACGAGTCCATCAAGCCCCAGACCCGCGAGCACTTCGAGATTTGTCGTCTGCTCTCCATACCCCGCGGGATCACCGTGATCACCAAGACCGACCAGGTGGATGAGGAAACCCTGAACGTGGTCCGGCTTGAAGTTGAGGATTTCGTGCGCGGGTCGTTTCTTGATGCCGCCCGCTCCCCGATTGTCCCGGTCAGCGCGCTCCGGGGTACGGGCCTCAACGATCTGAAGCGCGAAATTGCACGGCTGGCTGCCGGCGTCCCGGCGCGGGACACTGAGGCCATCTTCCGCCTGCCCATTGACCGCGTCTTTTCCATGAAAGGCTTTGGCGCGGTGATTACCGGCACGCTGATCGCCGGCACTGTCAAAAAAGAAGAAGAGGTTGAGATTTTCCCGGCGCGAAAACGAGCCCGCGTGCGCGGGGTACAGGTGCACGGGACGACCGCGGACATGGCCGTGGCCGGCCAGCGTACGGCGGTCAACCTGGCCGGCGTGCCACTCGAGGATCTGGCACGGGGTATGACTCTCGCCGCGCCGGGAACGCTCGAACCCACGCGGCTGATTGACGCACAAATATCACTGCTCAAAGACTCCAAGCCCCTCAAAAACCGCGCGCGCGTCCACCTGCACGCGTTCACGTCAGAAACCATTGCCGAAGTCACCTTGCATGAATCCGCGGAGTTAAAGCCGGGTGAAACGGCTTTTGCACAATTGCAGACCGCCGATCCCGTGCTGCTGTTGCCCGGCGACCGGGCTATCCTGCGCCAGTTTTCGCCGGTGGTCACGATCGGGGGAGCGGTGGTGCTGGACGCGTTTCCTCTGCCGCAAAGAATCCGGCAGCAGGGAAAGACCAGGACGATGACGATGAAGATGAGGATGAGGATGACGATAAAAGACGCGCGCCTGGCTTTCCTGAGAACCATCGCCGACGGTTCGCGGTTCGGCACCGACCAGAACGGGAACCAAAACGTTCTGCTGGCGCGCATCGCCCGCCGCGGGCCGGAGGGTTTGTCCCTCGCCGCCGCCGTGCGCGAAAGCGGCCTCAAACCGGCGGTGCTCCAGCCTTCGCTTGCCGCGCTGGCCGAGCAGAAGCAAATTGTCATCATTCATGCGGGTGAATTCCTTCTCTCGAGTGAGGCATTCGTCCAGGCTCGGGAAAGCCTGCTGGCCGCGGTAAGCGCCTTCCACAAGGCCAATCCGCTGGTCGCCGGCATCAGCAAGGAAGAGCTGCGCGAGAGACTCGGCCTGCGCCAGACTGTGATGGAAGCCGTGCTGGCAGACCTGGCGCGTGATAAGAAGGCCGAACTTGCCGGCGAGCAAGTGCGGCTGGCGGGACGCGGCGTGGAACTGAAGGATGATGAGGCCAGAGCCAAAGAGCAGATCGAAAAGGCCTTCGCCGCTGCCGGGCTTCGTGTCCCGCTGATGAAAGATGTCCTGGCTGCCCTGCCCGTCGACAAGGTGCGCGCGCAAAAGTTGGTTACGCTCCTGCTGCGCGACCGCGTGTTGGTGAAGCTGGCCGACGAACTGGTGTTCCATCAAAGTGCCCTGCAAGGATTGAGGAAGCTCATGGCGGAACAGAAAGCCAAGGCGCCCAAGATCGACGTCGGCCAGTTCAAAGATCTGATCGGCGTGACCAGAAAGTATGCCATCCCGCTGCTCGAATACCTCGACCGCCAACGAGTCACGCGCAGAGTTGGCGACGAGAGAATCATTTTGTAGTCCGGCCCCCGCGCAAACGGCCAACGCACGACAGTACCGACAACAATATTTAATACGTGTCGTATGTGTCGCTGGCGTGCTACCATGCCTTGGTGGACTTGAAGTCCAAACGCGAGGCCGCGGAGCTCCTGGGTCTTTCCACGCGAGGGGTCGAGCGGGCGGTCCGGCGCGGCCAGTTGACGGTGGTTTATCGCGACAGCAAGCACGGCAAGACGGCGTGGTTCAACCCCCGGGAACTGGATCAGTACAAGGAAATTCAACTGGCCCGAGGCCCGGTGGGTTTCACCTCCGGCATTCCTCCCCGGCCACCGGGGAACGCGCCGCCGGTCGGCGCCCTCATCCCTATGGTTGAAGTTGAACCGCGCCGGGAGCCGGAGGGTAAGCGGAGCGCCAATGAGGTCCAGCTCGCGGACCGGCTCACGCTCAGCGTGGATGAGGCAGCGCAGTTGGCGGGCCTGCCACGCAACTTCATCGTCAAGAGCATTCAAAACGCGGCGCTCAAAGCCATCAGGATCGGTCGAAGTTACCACGTAAAACGTTTTGACTTGGATCGATTCGTGCAGGAGCTTTAATCATGAATATTCTGGCCATCGGCGGCACAGGCTTCATCGGGCCCTTCACCATCAGGCAGCTTCAGCAGGCCGGGCACAACGTTACCGTGTTTCACCGCGGCACGGCGGCTCCTCCGGCAGGTGTGAAACAGATCGTCGGTGACCGCAATCGGCTGAGTGACTACCGCCCGGTACTGGCACCCGATAAATTTGACGTGGTGATTGATTTCATCGTCAGCTCCGAGCGACAGGCGAGACAGCTAATGGAGACCTTGCGTGGCACGACCCGGCGCGTGGTGGTGCTCAGCAGTATGGATACCTATCGTGGCTGGGGCGTGTTCTACGGTTTGGAGCCTGGCGGGCTGGAGCCACTGCCGGTGAACGAAGAATCGGCGGTCCGCACCAGGCCGGACCCACCCGAAGTGGTGAAGAAGCTACAGCAAATCGTCTCCTGGGCCGATGACGAATATGACAAGGTTCCAGCTGAGCGAGTCGTGCTCAGCGACCCCGAGCTTCCCGGCACGATCCTGCGGCTGCCCATGGTTTACGGGCCAGGAGATTACGTTCATCGTTTCCATCCATTTCTGAAGCGCATGGATGATGGCCGGCCCTTCATCCTCTTTGCCGAAGATGTTGCCGCCGTGCGTACGCCGCGTGGCTATGTAGAAGACGTGGCCATGGGAATCTGTGCCGCCGCGACTGCGGAACAAGCCTCTGGGCGCGTCTACAACATTTGCGAAACGCAGGCTTGGAGCGAACTCGAGTGGGCCAAGAAGATCGCTGCTGCCGCGGGCTGGCATGGCGAGTTCATCCTGCTGCCGCGCGACAAAACTCCCGCGCACCTGGTCTGGCCGTTCAACACGGCCCAGCATCTGGTGGTTTCTTCGGAGCGAATCCGGCAGGAACTCGGTTATCGAGACGTAACGCCGCGAGAGGAAGCCTTTGAGGACACGATCCGCTGGGAACGCGCGCATCCGCCGGAAGGGGTTGGGATTCCCCTCAACTATCCGGCCGAAGACGCTGCCATCAACGATCTGAAGGCGAGCGCGTGAGGTAAAAATGTCCAGCGAAACAGCTACGTTGCTTGATTCCGACTCTCCCAAATTTTCAGGATACGATCCTTTCCTTCGCGGTCACTTTCCTGTCGGAGTGCGTACGGTCGAAGCGCGCGATCAGACTCGCAACCGTCTGTTTCCTTGTGAGCTCTGGTATCCCGCGGCCTCGTCTTACAGTGGCCAGGACCTTGATCCAAGAACCCAGGACTGCTTCAGGCCCCGGCCGGGCAGTACTGAGCGAAAACAAAAGGCCGTCCGCGATGCCGCAGCACGACCCGGAGTCTTCCCGCTGGTCATCTTCTCGCACTACAGCGGTGGCAATCGCCGTGCCTCCACATTTCTTTGTACTCACCTGAGCAGCCACGGCTATGTGGTGGCGGCGCTTGATCATTCCGAGGTAATCGCGCCAGAGCTGGCGCGGAGGGACGGCGAGACCGAAGAGCAGAAGAAAGCACGCTGGCAAGCCGTGATCGCGAGCCGTGTGCCCGATGCGCGTTTTCTCCTCGATCACCTGCTCGATTCCGACGCCTGGGTTTCGGAGGCCAAAATCGATCCTGACCGGATCGGAATTGTGGGGCACAGTTTCGGGGCATGGACGGCTCTGGCGGCGCCTGAGGTCGATCAACGCATCAAGGCCGTGGTGGCGCTCGCGCCTGGTGGAGCTTCCAACCCAAGACCCGGAATTCTTCCCGTGAAGCTCACGTTCCAGTGGGGGCGTGACGTTCCCACCCTGTATCTGGTCGCGGAGAATGACGTCCCGCTACCCTTGGCCGGTATGTACGAGCTGTTCGAACGAACCGCAGCAACAAGACAAATGATCATTCTGCGCCGCGCCGATCACTTGCATTTCATCGATGACGTGGAGCAGGAGCATGAGGCCTTCCGGACCATGCTTATGCCCGCGGAAGTAGCCCAGATGCAGAAGGAAATGCTCCCGATTGCCGATCTATGCTCGGGTGAACAAGCTCATTTGTGGGTACGCGGACTCACGCTGGCCCACATGGACGCCATCCTGAATCGGAGTCAGGAAGCACAGCAGCTTCTAGCCGGTGACATTGAAGGTGAACTGGCGAAACGTGGCGTTGAGGTGATATTGCACAATCCGTGACCCCCTGAGTGAGCGGCCTGAAATTGCATTTTGCATTTTGCATTTATCAGCGATCATCGGCGAGAATCAGCGGTAGGGTTTTTACCGGTCATGTTATCCATCCGCACCGCCACCATCGCCGATGTTTCTCTGATCCTGGATTTCATCCGCGGTCTCGCTGAGTACGAACGCGAACCTAAAGCCGTGCTGGCCACCGAAGACGACCTGCGCCGCGACGGTTTCGGCCCCGATCCCAAATACCGCTGCCTGATCGCCGAGTGGGACAACACGCCCGCGGGTTTCGCCTTCTTCCTTTACAACTATTCCACCTGGCGCGGCCGTCCAGGCCTGTACCTGGAGGACCTCTTTGTGCTGCCGGAGATGCGCGGCCGGGGAATCGGGAAGGCGCTTCTGAAGAAGTTGGCGCAAATCGCCGTCAGGGAGAACTGCTACGGCCTGGTGTGGCAGGTGCTGGAGTGGAATGAGCCGGCCATCAAGTTCTACGAATCTCTGGGCGCCACGATGATGGACGAGTGGGAAACCATGCGCATTATGGAGCCGGCGCTTTCGCGCTTGGCCCAGAGCAAAGAACCCGGTGGTAAGCGTATTGAGAAATCCGCGACAGGCTCTTAAGAAATGACGCCTCATCGCATCAAGATCATCGGCGCAGGCTTGGCGGGGTGCGAAGCCGCCTGGCAGTGCGCGCGGCGCGGCGTTGAGGTGGACCTGTACGAGATGCGTCCGGCGAAGTCCACGCCCGCGCATCATACGGACAAATTCGCCGAACTGGTGTGCTCCAACTCACTTAAGTCGGAGAGCGAGAACACTGCGCCTTGGCTGCTGAAGGAAGAGATGCGGCGAGCGGGATCGCTGCTCCTTGACATTGCCCGGGAAACGGCTGTTCCCGCTGGACACGCGCTGGCCGTCGATCGTGAGGCCTTCGCCGCCAAAGTGACCGAAGCCATTTCCGCTGAGCCTGGCATCAAGATTGTTCGCCGAGAAGCCCTGCAGATCGACGAGACCAGCAGCCTCACCGTGATCGCGACTGGTCCGCTTACCTCCGACGCGCTGTCACGGGAGATCGCGAGGCTCTCCGGCAGCGACCATCTCTACTTTTACGATTCCATCAGCCCCATTGTGGAGGCCGGCTCCATCGACATGTCACGCGTGTACTTCGCTGCGCGCTACGGTAAGGGCACCGCCGACTACATCAACTGCCCGTTCACCAAGGAGGAATACGATCGCTTCCTGGATGCCCTCATCGCCGCGCCATCGGTCGAAGGCCACGACTGGGAGAATCTGAACTACTTTGAAGGCTGCCTGCCCATCGAGGAGATTGCCCGCCGCGGCCGTGATACCTTGCGCTTTGGGCCGATGAAGCCTGTGGGACTGGCCGATCCGAGCAGTGGGAGGCAGGCCTACGCCGTGGTGCAGTTGCGCCAGGAAAACCTGCGCGCCGATTCCTACAACCTGGTGGGCTTTCAGAACCACTTGAAGTACGCGGAGCAAGCGCGCGTGATGCGCCTGATCCCCGGCCTGGAGAACGCCGTATTCCTGCGCTTTGGACAGATTCACCGCAACACCTATATCAACGCGCCCTCGCTGCTAACCGAGTCCTTGCACATGAAGGAGCACGCGAACGTTTTTTTTGCGGGGCAGATCTCGGGGGTGGAAGGATATACCGAGTCCATCGCCACCGGCATGCTGGCGGGGATGCATGCGGCGCACATAGCTCAAGACCTGCCGGCGATTCCACCGCCGCGGGAGACGGCGCTAGGCTCTCTGGTGCACTACATCTGTCACGCCGAAGCCAAGAACTTTCAGCCCGCCAACATCACTTTTGACCTTCTGCCGCAGTTGGACGAAGCTACGCGGAGCAAGATTCGCGACAAGAGGCAACGCCACAAGCTGGTGTGCGAGCAGGCGCTGGAGGCCTTGGCCGCGTGGCTAGACCCATGCTGCGCAGTGACTCCCGCTATTCGAAGCGCAGCGCCTTGATGGGATCAACACGCGATGCTCTCCAGGCCGGAGCCCAGCAAGCGGCCATGGTCACCAGCAGCACCGCCAGCGGGACCACGACAAACATACCCGGGTTCGGCGTGCCCAGTCCCATCATCGCAGCGGCCACGGCTTTCGCCGCGATCGCGCTCAACGCGCCGCCTACGGCAATGCCAACGGCGGCAAGCACGAATCCCTGGCGCATCACCATCTTGAGCACGTCAGCCCGGTTTGCCCCGATCGCGATGCGCACGCCAATTTCCCGCGTCCGCCGCGCTACCGAGTACGACACCAGCCCGTAGATCCCGATCAGCGCCAGAGTCAGCCCGATCAAGCCCATGGTCGCCACCATCTGCATGATCATCCTGAAGGGATCCATCCGCATCTGGTAGAAGTTGGAGAAGGTGCGCACGTTGAACACGGGCTGGTTTACGTCCATGGAATGCACGATGTTTCGGATGGGCGCTGCCAGCAGGGCCGGGTCGCCGGAACTTTCCGTCAGCAAGATCATGCGGGTGTTCTGTTCCTGCGCGAAGGGGAGGTAAAAATAGTTGAGCTGCGATTCGCTAAACCAAAGGTATTTGGAATTCCTGGCTACGCCCACCACCTGGACGTACGGCCCCTTGTCCGTATCCAGACGAAAACGTTTGCCCAGCGGCTCTTGTCCCGGCCAGAAGCGTTTGGCGAATTCCTGGTTCACAATCGCCACCCGCGTTGTGTCCGCCTTGTCATTTGCGGTGAACGCGCGCCCGCTGACGATATCAATCTTCATTGTGCCAAAGTAGTGTTCGTCCACCACGTCGAAAAACATGGAGACGTTCTCCTGTCCCTTCGGCGCCTGGTAGCCGTCGGGGTACACGTCGCGCGGCGACTGCGTCGGCAGGAACGGCACCACCGCGGACAAGGTGGCTGACCTGACGCCGGGCAACGCCTGCGCCCGGTCCATCAGGTCGCGGTAGAAGGTCCGGGTCTTCTCCGGGTTGTATCGCACCAGCGACGTATCAAACTCGGTCATCATCAGGTGGTCGGTGCGGAAACCGGGGCCAGTCGCCAGCGATTTGCGAAAACCATCCAGCAGCATGCCCGCTGCAACCAACAGAGCCATGGAAAGAGCAATCTGGCAATCACCAGCGTGTTGCGGCCCAGCGTGCGCCGGCGGCCGGCCATATCGGCTTCGGCGTTCTTCAGTGCCGAAACCAGGTTCGTTCTAAGGCTCTGGAACGCCGGCGCCAGACCGAACAACAGGGAGCTGGCCAAAGCCGCGATCAGGCTGAACATCAGCACGCGCTGATCGAGTTGCGGGTCAATCACCACCGGCAAGTCAGTGGGGACGCGGATGGTTTGCAGGAAGCGGATACCGCCATAGGCAAATCCCAGGCCCAGCGCCGCGCCCAACAGGGACAGCAGAATGTTTTCCGCAAAGAGCTGGCGCAGCAGCTTGGTGCGGCTCACACCCAGGGCGATGCGCACCGCAATCTCCCGCGTGCGCCCCCGGGCGCGGCCCAGCAACAGGTTGGCCACGTTGGCGCAGGCAATGAGCAGGACCACCGAAACCAGCGCCATCAGCATAGTCAGCAGAATGGCATCGAGCGAATCGTGCACCATGCGATATTGGATTTGTGTGGACACGGCCATGATGCGGTTGCGGGTGTCGGCCGGATATTGCTGCTGCAGGCCCTTCCACAACGTGGCCATTTCCGCCTGGGCCTGCTTCACAGACACGCCTTTTTTCAAGCGGCCGTCGACCGTGAGGCTGTAGTCGTTACGGTCTTCCAATGGATCTTTGGGCGCTCCGGTCACCCGCTGGGCCAGCTTGAGCGGCACATAGAACGACGGCCGTACGTACTGGTCCATCCCGGTGAAACTCTTCGGAACCACGCCGATCACGTTGAAGTCCGTCCCCGAGATGCGCACCGTCTTACCTATGACCGTCCGATCGCCATTGAACTGGTCCTGCCAGAAGCCGTAGGCCAGCACCACAGCGGGATTGCCGCCACGGGCGTTCTCATCCGGCAGAAAATCGCGTCCCAGGAACGGCTCCACGCCGAGGACGGAAAGAAAGTTGTCGCTCACCAACATTCCCACCCGCATCTGCGGCGTCTCCGTGGCTGCGCGGGCCATACTGAAGGTGGAAAGCTCACAGGCCACCAGTCCGTCGAAAGACTTGGCGGCCCCGCGTAGATCACGGTAGTCCAGATAGGAAACTCCGCCAGGATCCCCGATCCGGGCGGTATTCCCGGGTGCGTCCAGGCTGATGGCCATCACCGAACCCGGACTCGCCACCGGGAGCGGGCGGAACAAAAGAGCGTCTGCCAGGCTGAATATTGCCGCGTTGGCGCCAATGCCCAGCGCCAGCGACAGGACGGCGATTGCGGTGAACCCAGGACTGCGGGCGATCATGCGGAAGGCGTAGCGAATCTCTTGCAGCATATCCTGTAGGACGAAACCGGCCGGAGAAAAGTTCCGCTAAAGTTGCGCTCTCGCGCCGATTCCTGCAACCTGGCAGGCTCTTCGCTGCTGCCGCACTTCGACGAAGCCACGCGGACCAAGATTCGCGACAAGAGGCAACGCCGCGAAATAGTTTGTCAAAGGGCGCTCCAGGCTTTAGCATCGTGGCTCGGGCAGCTTGATCCAACAGTGATGCAAGCTGCTGCGCCAGCCAAAACTTATGCCACGCCTGTCAGCGATTGACGCGATCTCGCCCGCGCTGCAGCATATGAGCGCCATGCTGGTCCGGCCTTTTCGTTTCAAGACCTGGCTGAAAATCGGTTTCATCGCCTGGCTGGCGGGTGGAGCATTCGGGAATTTCAATGTCAACGTGCCTTCCTTTCCCGGAGGAAAGGGAGGGGGCTCGGGCGGCATCGGCGAGGCTGGCAAAGACATGGTCCCGTTTCTGCGCTCATGGGTGCATGAGCACTGGCCGCTCATTTTCTTGGGCGCGGCTTTGATCGTCGCGCTGGCTCTGGTTTTGGTTTATCTTTCCAGCCGCTTCCGCTTCATTCTCTTCGACTCTATCTTGCATAAGGACGCGCAGATTGGCCGCGGCTGGGCGCGTTACGGCCGCCCGGCGCAAGAGTATTTTGGTTTTCTGATTTCCTTTCTGCTCATTTCCGGGCTCGCGATCGCCTTGATCGTGGGCCTGCCCCTCTGGAGCGCCTACCAGAGAGGCGTCTTCCACAGCGACGATCCGTTTGCCATCATCGGTGTTATGGCGCCGGTGATTCTGGGCGTGTTCGTCTTTGCTATCGTCGCCGCCATCATCGCGAGTCTAGCCAACGATTTTGGCGTGCCGCTCCTGGCGCTGGATGATATGACCATCGGAGGCGCCTGGCGCGCCCTCCGACACATGATTGCTGCTGAGCCGTGGGCGTACGCCGGCTACCTGGGCATGAAGCTCGTGCTGTCAATCGCTGCGGGAATCGTCATCGCGATTGCGGGAATCTTTATCTTCCTGATTCTTCTGATCCCGGGCGTCATCGCGGCAATCGTCGGCGTGGCCCTCGCCAAAGCTGCAGGTCCGATCGTCGGGATTATTCTGGCGGTGATCGGGGGCCTTCTAGTTTTGGCGGTCACCCTGTTCATCAGCATGTTGCTCGCTGCGCCAATCGGAGTCTTTTTTACTTCTTATGCCTTGTACTTCTATGGTGGACGGTATCCCGCGCTGGGCGCTCTGCTCTGGCCGCAACCTGTCCTCCCTCCATTGCCTCCGGGATTTTCAACGGGGGTACCTGCACCGCAGGGGAACTGAGAGCGGTTAACGCCTCCGTTTGTCCTTTCGCGGCCCTAACTCGACTTTGCTCCGTGCGCGGTTCTTGATTCGTATCGGCGTACCGATGAAGCCGAAGGCTTTGCGAATCTGGTTTTCCACGAATCGCTCGTAGGAGAAGTGCAGTTTCACGTCCTTGTCGGTGAAGAGCACAAAAGTTGGCGGCGCCACCGAGGCCTGGGTCATGTAAAAGACTCTGACCTTCTGCCGGTGCGGGACCGAGGCGCGATCGAAATCCACAGTCTCCAGAAAGCGGTTCATCTGCGCGGTGGAAATGCGTTTGCGCCGCTCCGCGGCCACCAGTTCCAGGGAGGCGAATATCCGGTCCAGGTGTTTGCCTTCTGAGGCCGAGACGAAGACGATGGGCGCGTAGTCCAAAAACTTCAGGGCCCGCCGCACCTGCTGTTCGTAGATCTGGCGGTCGGCGGGGCGGCCGGCATCTTGCCGCGACGGTCCCACCAAGTCCCATTTGTTTACCACAATCACAACCGACCGGCCGCTCTCATGCGCGTAGCCGCCGATGGTGGCGTCGAGCGCGGTCACACCCTGCACGGCATCCAGCACCAGCAGGGCGACGTCCGCCGCCTCCAGGTGCTTGCGCGCCATCACCACGGAGAGCTTCTCGGCCATGAGATGGGTCTTGCCCTTGCGGCGAATGCCGGCAGTATCGATGAACCGGTAGCGGACATCTTCCTTCTCAATCATCTCGTCCACGGCGTCGCGCGTGGTTCCCGCGATGGGTGAGACAATGGCGCGCGCTGTTCCGGTCAGCGCGTTTAGCAGCGTGGACTTGCCTACGTTGGGATGGCCGATGATGGCAACCTTGGTCTCCCTGGGAGCAGGTTCCTGTTCCTGCTCTTCTTCGGCCGCGGCCGGGACTTCAATCTCGGAAGATTCACCGGGCCCCGTTTCCTCTTCTTGCGCCGCGGCAGGGATGCCCTTGAGCACCGCGTCCAGAAGTTCAGCAGTGCCCGTGCCATGCTCGGCCGAGACAGGATAGACCTCAGTGATGCCAAGCCTGCGGAAATTCTCGGCTTCCGCTTCCTGCTGGCGCGAGTCAACCTTATTGACGGCGAGAAACAGCGGCTTGCCCAGGCGGCGCAAGAGACGAACCAACTCCATGTCCGGCGCAGCCAGCTCGGTGCGCGCGTCCACCACCAAGATGATGACGGCGGCCTCATCCAGGGCCATGCGGGCCTGGCGGAAGATTTCGGCGGGAATGTGCTCTTTCTCGTTGGGAATGATGCCGCCGGTATCCACCACGCGCAGTGTACGGCCGTCCCAGATAGTTTCGCCATAAAGACGGTCGCGGGTAATGCCAGGCTCGTCCCCGACGATGGCGCGGCGCGAGCCGATGATGCGGTTGAACAGCGTGGACTTGCCCACGTTGGGCCGGCCGACGATGGCAAGCAGAGGAGGAGACGCGTGACGTTCAGTCAAGAAGGCACCGCGGCTTTCGCGTCTTGTCCGGTTGCGCCAAACCGGCGAGGATGTTCGCGGCAGCCAAGGTCGCATCAACGGTGCGTGCACGCGAGCCCCGGCAGGGGCGAAATGAGTTAGCCCAGGGCGTAAGCCCTGGGTTGGCAAAAGAAATGACATCAAGCCCCAGCGGGGCGACACAGACGCTGCTTGCGGCGGTTGCGAAGCAGTCCCTATGATCCCGTTCGTTTCCGTTAGTGCGCACCCAAACCATCGTGCCGCCCCTCCGGGGCTCGCCCTTTTCTTTACTCCACCCAGCGCTTACGCGCTGGGCTAAATAATTCCGCGCCTACGGCGCTCCGCCTCGTGTGGTGCTCTGTTTGACCGCAAAGCGCAGCGAACGCGCACGAACCTCTAGGCTATTATAGAAAAGACTGCGTCCATGGCCTTCCCGTCCAATCCCGAGACAGCGGCTGCGGCGTCCACGACCAAACCAAAGCTGCCTACACTGCACCAGTTTTTCGCGCCCGGCGGGATGCTCAGCCAGGCCCATCCCAACTATGAGTTTCGCTGCGGCCAGTTGCAGATGGCCATCTGCAATACATCGTAAGAGTCACCGGCCCGCTCATGATCGTCGCGGCTGCGGGCGCCCCGGCGGCGATGAAAGGCCGCGCCAGTGCGCTGTACGTCTATCTCGGGCTGGCCGCCGCGGTGCTCGCGGTCACAGCTCCCAAGATCGGCTCTGACTCGAACTACCAGCTCGAGTTTACTG
>DATDGY010000007.1:0-12456 GCA_036521855.1 Candidatus Angelobacter sp. | reverse complement strand
CCGCTGGCAGTCCAGACACAGGCAACGCCGGCGCCGACAACGGCGCAGAAGTAAGGGGAAATCCGCTGGCGCGATTTATTTGGAGACCCCCAAAGAGAGCGATTAGCCGCGAATGAACGCGAATTAACGCAAAATATCCTAGCGCCGGGTTTCGCGTTCATTCGCGTGGATTCGCGGCTGCTTCTTCCTATCGGCGTCTCCGCACCTCCGCGGTGAGATAAAATGAGTGTGTGATCCTGCCGTTCGTCCGCGAAGTCCTGGCGGACGTGGAAAAGAGCCCGGGGTTTCAACAGGCGGCCGCATATCTGAAGCAGCGTAGGGGGGTAGTCACTCCACCTGCGGGGCGCATCCGTTTGTCTGGCCTGGTTCCCACCGCAAAACCACTTCTGATTCCTTACTTGCAACGCGCTGCGGCCGGGCCGCTGATCGTTGTCACGGCGAACAACCGCTCGGCTGAGGCCCTGTTCCCGATGGTCCAGGCTTGTTGCGAGCTCACCGGCGCCTGCAGCCCTCAGGCCGTGGTCAAGCTGCCGGCGTACGATGTGTTGCCGTTCGAAAATCTCTCGCCGCATCCGGAGATCCAGGAAGAGCGCGCAACTGCGCTGTGGAAGATCTCGGCCGGCACGGCGTCCATCGTGATCGCACCTGCGGAAGCCACGGCGATGCGGCTCCGCCCGGCGGAGCACTACGCTGGGCTGGCCCGCATCATCCGCCGCACCGATACGGTCGACGTTGACGAACTGGTGCAGCACCTCAATACCGTGGGCTACAACGCCGTGGACCTGGTGGAGATGCCGGGCCAGTACGCCGTGCGTGGCGGCCTGATTGACGCCTATCCCCCCGAAGCCGATCGCCCGCTCCGCCTGGAACTGTTTGGCGACGAGGTCGAGTCCATCCGCAAGTTTGATCCCGGCACCCAGCGCTCCGCCGCTCCGGTGGATGAGGTGCTCCTGCTGCCGCTCACGGAGACGCCCGTCCAGGAAGATGTACTGGCGGAGATTCATGCCCGGCTCTCCGGTTCGCGTGTGGAGGGCGCTGCCGAGACTCTCCGCAGCGCGCTGGCCGAAACCGGCGTCACCGTTTTTCCCGGCTGGGAGTTCTATGCTCACGCGGGCGCGGAGAACACCCTGTTCGATCTCCTGCCCAACGCCGCTATTTTCCTGGATGAGCCGTCGGCCATTGCGGCCGGGCAGGATCATTGGTGGGCCCGTGTAGAACAGCGCCACGAGATGAGCGGAGTAGGCAAGCTGGCCACGCCCGAAGACATTTATCTCCCGCCACCGCGTTGGAACGAGGTGGTAGCCAAGCTCCCTGGAGGGTCTCTCGAACAATTGGGCCTGCTGCGCATCGCCGAAGCGGAGAACAAGCTGGGGCTGGCCGCGCCGCAAGTTCCTGAATCCGCGTTGATCGAATTCAGCTCGCAGCCCACCATGCGCTTTCACGGCTCGGTTCCCGCGATGGTGGAAGAAGTAAAGAAGCTCATTGCCGGCGGCCAGCGGGTGATCTTTGCCGCGCCCAACACCGGCGAGATGGAGCGCCTGGCGGACGTCTTCACCGAATACCAGGTCCCGTTCCGCCTGGGTACGCGCACTCCGGCGCCGGGCAGCGAAACTTATCTCGACGAAACCGCTTACTTCTCCGCCGACCTCACCACCACCACCATCGTCCGCGCGCCGGTGCCCGAAGGCGCGGCGCTGCCGGAGTCGCGCCTGGTGATCTTTGGCGCGTACGATCTTTTCGACGACTCCGAAGTCGTGGTCCAAAGTCCGCTGCGTCAGAAGTCGAAGACCGCGGCCTTCATGTCCGACTTTCGCGACCTGGCCGTGGGCGACTTCGTGGTCCACGTGGAGCACGGCATCGGCATGTACCTGGGGCTGAAAGAACTTCAGCAGGGCGAGACCACCGGAGAATTCATGGTTCTCGAATTCGCAGAGGCTGCGCGGCTTTACGTGCCGCTCACCCGACTAGACCTCATCCAGAAGTACCGGTCGAGTGAAGGGGTGAAGCCGCAGCTCAGCCGCCTCGGCGGGACCGCCTGGGCCAAGACCAAGGCGCGCGTCAAGAAGGCCATGAAAGATATGGCCGACGAGCTGCTCAAGCTTTATGCCGCGCGCAAGGCGGCTCAAGGGCACTCCTTCCCGCCGGATACGCAGTGGCAGCGCGAATTCGAAGACTCGTTCGAGTTCAACGAGACCGATGACCAGCTTACGGCCACGTCCGACATCAAGCGCGACATGGAAGCGCCTTTGCCCATGGACCGCCTGCTCTGCGGCGACGTGGGCTACGGCAAAACCGAGGTTGCCATGCGCGCCGCCTTCAAAGCTGTGCAGGACAACAAGCAGGTGGCAGTGCTGGCGCCCACCACCGTCCTGGTCTTTCAGCACTTCGAGAATTTCAAGAGCCGCTTTGCCGCCTTCCCCATCACGGTGGAGATGATGAGCCGCTTCCGCAGCAACAAGCAGTTGAAAGAGACAGCCGAGCGCTTGGAGCAGGGCAAGGTGGACATCCTGATCGGCACGCACCGTCTGCTTTCGCAGGACGTTAAATTCCAGGATCTGGGTCTGGTCATCGTGGACGAAGAGCAGCGCTTCGGCGTGCGCCACAAAGAACGCCTCAAGCAGCTCAAGAAGGAAGTGGATGTCCTGACCATGTCGGCCACACCCATCCCGCGCACGCTGCACATGTCGATGGTGGGTCTGCGCGACATGAGCTTGATCGAAACGCCGCCCAAGGATCGCATGGCCATCCAGACCGTGGTGGCCGGTTATGACCAACAGCTGGTAAAAACTGCGCTGGAGCATGAACTGGAGCGTAGCGGCCAGGCTTATTTCGTCCACAATCGCGTGGACAGCATCTACGAAATTGCCGCCAAGCTCCAGGAGATGGTGCCGCGGGCGCGCGTCCTGGTGGGACACGGACAAATGTCGGAGGGCGAACTCGAGAAAGTGATGCTGGCTTTCGTCCGCCACGAGGCCGACATTCTCGTGGCCACCACCATCATCGAGAACGGCCTGGACATTCCCCTCTGCAACACCATCATCGTGAACCGCGCCGACCGCCACGGGCTCTCCGAGCTATACCAGTTGCGGGGACGGGTGGGACGATCGAACCGGCGCGCTTATGCCTATCTTCTGGTTCCCGCCGAGCAGGAGCTCACACCGGTAGCCCGGCGGCGCTTGGCGGCGCTGAAAGAGTTCTCCGACCTGGGCGCGGGCTTCAAGATCGCGGCGCTCGACCTGGAGTTGCGCGGCGCCGGCAATCTTCTGGGCGGCGAACAGAGCGGCAACATCGACGCCGTGGGCTTTGAGATGTACACCGGCATGCTCGACCGCGCCATCCGCGAGCTCAAAGGTGAAGACCTGGCGGAGAGAGTGAGCACCCAGTTGAATCTGGGCATCAACCTCCGCATACCCACCGACTATATCGGCGAAGAGAATCAGCGTTTGCGCATGTACAAGCGCGCCGCGGGGGTAGAGAACGAAGGCCAGTTGGAAGACGTCCGCAAGGAGCTGGAAGACCGCTATGGTCCGGCGCCGGCTCCGGTGCGCTGGCTGCTGGCGGCTTCCGGCCTGAAACTCCTGTGCGAGCGGGTGGGCGTGCTCACCGTGGACCGCAAACGCGACGCGGTGACCGTCAAGTTTTCCGAGCGGGCGGCGGTCGATCCCGAGCAACTGGCGCGCTTCGTCGCCGCAAGCAAGGGAGCGCAGTTCTCGCCCGGCGGGGTGTTGAAGTTCAATTTGAAATCCACACAGCCGGAGGCGGTCATCGATCAGCTCAACGGCCTGCTGCGCGAGCTGAGCGCGGAAACCGCCAAAGTGTGGATGGAGTAAGCGCGGGCGGTCAGCGGTGGAGTCGGTGGCGTGAGGGCAAAGGCTTGATGTAGCTCTCCTCGCAGCTGCGCTGAAGTATCCCTTTGCCGCACTGCTCGAGCGCCCCGCAGCTGCACTTTTCCATCATGGCTTGCAGCAAGCGCTGCATTTCTTTAATTTGGCCTGCCAGCAACTCCAGGTCTGCCAGTTTTCGTTGCGAGAGTTTTCTCCACCGTTCGGAGGCTGGAGTGGCCTTGCGAAAACCAAAAAACAGTTGCCGGATTTCCTCAAGCGTAAAGCCCATTTGTCTCGCGCGCTGCACCACGGCCAGCCGGTAGAGCACGGTCGAGTCATACCGTCTTTGTCCACCTCGCCGCTGCGCCGGCGGGAGGATTCCAACCTGCTCGTAGTAGCGAATCGCGGACGCCCTGAGACCAATCTGACGCGCCACTTCGGAAATCAACAACTGCGACATGGCGACATTCTAAAGCAACTGATTTTCGCTTGCCTGGCTTCCCGCAGCAAAAGAATGCTCTTTCTTAGCGTAAGTGGTTGGCTTACTTACTCAAATAGTTCTTGACCTCAAGTTGACTTTAAGTCGTAGGGTTGAAGAACAACGCGGGAAGAGAGTAACGAACAAACGCCGCGCGGAGAAAACCATGAAAACCGTCTTGATATTCGTAATCGCTCTGGTGGTTTTGGGAGCCTATGCAATTTCCCTGCGCCGGACCGTCGCTCAAGGATCTTCCGGGCCGAAAGAAAGCCCCTTTTACTGCAACCGGCAAGCCATCAATCCCGCGCAGGTCCATCGCAAAGAGGAGCTTGGTAAAGCTCTGCACTCGTTGCGGCGAAGCATCCGCGAGATTAGCGATGGCTATGAGTTCGAGCTGCCTAACGATCCTTCTACGATCCACCTTGCGGCGGAATGGGCCTCCCTGGAGCGGTTGTGTTGCCCGTTCTTCGAGATCGATCTGCGCCTGGAACGCGAAGCAGGTCCCCTGTGGCTGCGGCTCAGCGGCCGAGAAGGCGTAAAGGCGTTCATTCGCGGGGAACTCGGTCCCTGGGTTGCGGGAGAACGCCCATGAAGAGAATGCCATGGCTGCTGGTTTTCGCCCTGCTCAACCCGTCATGCCCCGCGGCGACGAGGCAACACCAGGCGCCTCTCACGCTCGCCCAAGCTATCGACGCCTGGGTCAGCAACACCGAAACCCATGTGGTGCCTCTCGCCGAGGCGATGCCGGAAGACAAGTACTCGTTTGCTCCCGCCGGCGACGGATTCAAAGGAGTGCGCACTTTCGCGGAGCAGGTGAAGCACTTGGCGGCAAACAACTACTATGAGGCCTCCCTCATCCTGGGTGAGAAACCCCCGGAAGGCGCCAAAGCCGAAACCGGGCCGGATTCCGTGAAGAGCAAAGCGGAAATCATGCGTTACCTGAAGGGATCGTTCGACTATCTTCACCAGGCGGTAGCCACAATCGATGAAAGGAATATGACAATGCCGATTCCCGGCACTTCCGGCTCGTGGCAGCAAAACCGCGTCGCACGGGCGATTGACGCCATAGCCCACTCCTTCAATCATTACGGCCAGCTGGTGGAGTACCTGCGCATGAACGGAATTGTCCCTCCGGACAGCCGTTGAGTCGCGTGTGTTGTGCCGTCGCTCCAGGGAACCTAAGTTCCGAGCCCGGTGTCTTTCTGTGGTACTGCTAGGTGTGTGTTCTTGGCGACGGAGGAAGCGCTGCCATGTCTATCGGTCCCCTATTCGAAACCATGCTTCAGGACCTGCGCTATGCGGCGCGCGGACTGCGTCGCTCTCCAGTCTTCGCCATCACCGCTGTGGTCGCGATCGCTTTGGGGACCGGCGCCGGCACGGCGGTGTTCAGCGTGATCGACCGGGTGCTGTTTCGCAGCCTGCCTTATCCTCTGGATGACCAGTTGGTGTCGGCAGGCATGACGGCGCCGATTACGCAACAGGAGTTTCTGCTGGGCTCCGACTACATCGAGTGGCGTGACCGGCAGACGCCATTTCAAACCTTGGCCACTATGAGCGGCGTGAACGATTGTGATCTTACCGAGCAGCGGCCGCTGCGCGCCAGTTGCGCGTCCGTGGACTCGGCTCTTTTGCGGGCTTTGCAGGTTCAACCCTTGCTGGGCCGGAATTTTACCGCCGAAGAAGACCGGCCTAGTGGTCCGCGAGCAGCCATCCTTTCTTATGGCCTGTGGCGCAGCCGCTTCGCCGCGGATCGCGCGATCGTGGGCAAAACGATCTCTCTCGACGGCAGTTCCGCAACCATTGTCGGGGTGTTGGCAAAAGATTTTGAGCTGCCGACACTGGAGACCGCGGAGATTCTCGTTCCCGAAGCGCTCGATCTCGCCCAGCAACGGAGGCCCAACACCGGAAGCATTCTGCGCGCCTTTGCCCGGCTTAAGCCCGGCGTAACCGTGGATCAGGCGGAAGCTCAACTGCAACCGCTCTTTGCCGACTCTCTCAAGTACGTCCCTCCTCGCTTCCAGAAAGAAATAAAGCTGAAGGTCCGCTCGCTTCGCGACCGGCAGACACACGACGCGCGGCTTACCTCATGGCTGTTGCTGGGCTCGGTCATCGCCGTGCTTCTGATTGCCTGCGCTAACGTGACCAATCTGCTGTTGGCCCGGGCTACGGGCCGGCAGCGCGAATTGGTGGTCCGCTCGGCGCTGGGCGCGACGCGCCTGCGCCTGGCGCGGCAAGCTCTCACCGAGAGTCTTCTGCTCGGCACGCTCGGCGGCCTGGCTGGATTCGCCCTGGCCTGGCTGCTGCTGGGGGTCTTTCTCGGAATGGCTCCGCAGGGTATTCCACACATCCATCAAGCCGGGCTCGACGGCAGAATCCTTGGATTCACTCTCGCGCTTTCTCTGCTGTGTGGAGCTCTGGTCGGGTTGGTCCCTGCCCTGCAGGTCCCGCGTGCGGAAGTTCTGGGTGGAGGACACACCATCTACGCGCCGCGCAGTTTCTTGCGCCAGCTTTTGGTCGCCGGGCAGATCGCCGTTTCTCTGGTCCTGGTGACCTGCGCCGGCTTACTGCTGCGCAGCTTATGGAACCTGCAACGCGTGCCGCTAGGCATGGAGACGCGACAGCTTACGACGGCAAGCGTTGTCCTGGGACAACAGCTCTACGCCCAGCCGGCACAACGATGGAACTTCTTTGAAAAGCTGGAAGCGCGACTACATGGAGTCCCCGGCTCAGTGGCTATTTCCGATACGCTCCCTCTGGCTCCTTCGCACTCCACGCTGTTTGCCACCATCGCGGTTGAGGGCCGTCCTTTGCCGGAGAAAGGCACGGGAGGCACGGTCTTGTGGCGCGTGGTTTCCCCGGAGTACTTTTCTGCGCTGAACATTCCCATCCTGCGCGGTCGTGGATTCAGCGAGGGCGATCGCAGCTCCGCGGAAAATCCTGTGATCATCAGCGAGTCACTGGCCTGGATGATGTTCTCCGGGGAAGATGCTTTGGGCAAGCGAATTCAGCCCAATCTTGCGCCGCCGTGGTTCACCGTGATCGGCGTGGCTCGGGACGTGAAAAACAGCGATCTTTCGAGCCCGTCGGCGCCCGAATACTACTTTGTGCGCAAGCACGCCGCGGATTATGGCCTGGGCAACCGCGTGCTTGCCGACGGCGCTCGCTACGCCACCGTACTTGTTCGCAGCCCCCTTGACCATGACCATGCCGCGGTTTCCGATTGGCTGCGTAAAGAAGTCGCCGCCATCGATCCTACGCTGCCTGTGCAGATCGACACCATGGACCTGCGCGTGCGCCATCTGGAGCAACAGCCCAGGTTCAATGCCTTCCTGCTGACGCTCTTCGCCGCCGTTGGGCTTCTGTTGGCGCTGATCGGACTCTACGGCGTCATTTCTTTTCTTGTGGGACAGCGCACCCAGGAAATCGGTGTACGCATGGCGCTCGGAGCTACGCGGGGATCCATCATGAATCTGGTTTTGTCGCAAGCCGCCCGTTGGACCGCGCTCGGCGTTGTGGTGGGGGCTGCGGGCTCACTGTTCGCCGCCCGTCTCATACGTGCCCTGCTGTTCGAGGTGCCGGCAAACGACTATCTCAGTCTCGTAATGTCAGTGGTATTGCTGTTCGCAACCGCGCTGCTCGCAGCCTCCGTCCCGTCGCGCCGCGCCGCCACGACCGATCCACTCGTGGCCCTGCGTCACGAATGAACTCCAGCGCGGGAAACGGCGTTCTACTCATGCCTTAAGGCGATTACGGGGTCTACTTTCATAGCCCGGCGCGCGGGAATGTAGCAAGCGGCCAGCGCCACCATGCACAACAGCAGGGCCACGCTGACGAAGGTGAAGGCATCGGTTGTGGTAACACCAAAAACAAGAGTTCTGAGAAAGCGCGTAAGCGCCAGGGATACGGCCAGGCCAACGCCTAATCCTATGGCAGTCAGCCGCAGCCCTTGGCCCAGGATCAGTCTGCGAATATCGCCTGCCTGAGCGCCGATGGCCATGCGGATGCCGATCTCGCGCGTACGCTGGCGCGTGGTGTAAGCGATGACTCCATAGATCCCTACGGCTGCAAGAACCAGGGCCAGCACTCCGAAGGCGCCCACAAACGTCCCGGCAATGCGTTCCGTTACGCTCGCGAACTCGACCTGGGACTGGAGCGTCCTGACATCAAAGACCGGCATATCAGGGTTGAGTTCGTGGACAGCTTTTTCGACGGCTGCCGCGAAAGCCAGTGGATCGCCCGACACACGGGCGTGAATGGTCGTAAAGGATACGTGATGCTGGAACTCGGCTTCGTAAATGGCAAGCTGCGGAATCTCATTTAAAGTACCGAAGTCGCTATTCCGGGCGACGCCGACGACTTTCGCTTTGGATGTGACGCCGCTGATCCCGATCCACTTGCCGAGAGCGGTCTGGTGCGGCCAATATCGGTCCGCCAGTGCCTGATTTACCACCACCACCCTCTCTGACTTCTCTGTGTCCCCAGGGGTGAAGTCACGCCCGGTGACCAAGGGAATCTGCATGGTCTGGAAATAGCCGGGGCTGACCTCGAGACTGGCGACCGTCATGTTTTCGTGGCGTTGAGGAACGTAACCTTCTGGCGCGACGCCTGCCCCATTCCAGGTCAAACCAAGCGGCACCCAATCGGCCAAGCTCGCCGATTGAACGCCGGGCAGCGCCTGGACTTTAGCCAGAAGCTGGCGGTTGAATTCAATGCCGTCAGCCTCGCTGTAGCCCTCGCCAAAGAGATCGTAGGAACTCAGCAACACGTGGCCGGGGTTGAAGCCGGGATCGAAGCGCTGCGCGTTTTGAAAGCTGCGGATGAAGAGCCCGGCGCAGACCAAGAGCAGCAAGGAAAGCGCCAGTTGCGCGACCACTAAACCGCTGGCGAGTCTGGCTTTATGCAGGCCGCCGGAGGCGCTGCCCGCTTCTTCTTTCAATACCGTGACCGGCGTCAGTTTAGAGGAGCGCAAGGCCGGCAGGATGCCGAAGACCATGGCAGCAAGGATGGAAATGACCAACGTCACGAAGAGGACGGTGCGGTCGGCACTCACGCTGAGGGCGATCGGCAAGCTGCTGGGCGGAACGAACTTGGTAAAAACACCTGCCGTCCAGAGAGTGAACAAAACGGCCGCGCCGCCGCCGGCCAGAGCTAGAGCCATGCTCTCCACCATGTGCTGCCGCACCAGTCGCCAGCGGCTTGCGCCCAGAGACAAACGAATCGCGATCTCCCTCCGCCGAGCCACGGAGCGCATCAGCAGCAAGTTGGCCACATTCGCGCACGCCAGCAGGAGCACCACGCCGGCTATAGCCATCAACATAGGCAGAAGGATATATAGAACGCGGTTGCCTCCTGACGAAGAGCGCCACATGGGCTCCACCGTTGGAGCCTGGCTCCTGCCGATCCACTCGTTGGGATGCTGGTCCGCGATCTGCTGCACCAGCAACTTCGTTTCCTCCTGTGCCTGCAAAAAGGAGACGCCTGGCTTGAGGCGCCCGAACAGGAGCATGGCAGCGCTACTGCGCGACTGTAGCAGATCGAAGGAGAAGATCTGCTTCTCCATCATCATAGGAATCCAAAAATCAGAGCCGAGCGCGGTCTGGCTTCCTTGAAAGCGCGGCGGCGCCACGCCCACGATGGAATATGGGTGCTGGTTGATGTTGATTTTCTGTCCGATCACCGAGCGGCTGCCGCCGAAATGCGTTTGCCACAGGCTGTAGCCGATCACCACCACCGGTGCGCCATCGATTTTTTCATCTTCGGAGGGAAGAAAGCCGCGGCCGAGCATGGGCCGCACATCGAGAACATCAAAGTAATTCGCTGACGCCAACATCCCCCAAATCTGCTCCGGCTTGCCCACGCCGGTCAGGCCCACACGACAGTTTTTGAACGCTGCCAGGCCGGAGAAGCTATGGTTCCGGTCGCGCAAATCCACGTAGTCGGGATAGGAGAAAACCAAATCGGAAAACTCCGTCCCCGCTCGCGTAAGTGAAACCAAGCCATCGGTGTGCCAGACGCCCGGAAGGGGATTTAGCAATGTCGAGTTGATCCAACTGAAGATAGTGCTGTTGGCGCCGATACCCAACGCCAGCGTCAGCACGGCGACAACGGTGAAGCCGGGCGACCTGCCCAGCGTGCGCCAAACGTAACGGATGTCCTGAAACAGGTTCCTCATAGGTGTGTTCCTAATTCTGCTACTCATGCCGCAGCGCGATCACCGGGTCCACCTTCATGGCGCGGCGGGCCGGGATGTAGCACGCGGCTAGGGCCACGAAAGACAGCAGGAGGCCGACGCTCGCGTAGGTTAGCGCATCAGTGGCGGCGATACCGAAGAGCAGGGATCGCAGGAAGCGCGTCAAGAGCAGGGAGACGGCCAGCCCGATAGTCAGACCCAACAAGGTCAGCCGCAGGCCCTGGCCCAGGACGAGCTGGCGAATATCTCTCTGCTGCGCGCCCACCGCCATGCGGATGCCGATTTCGCGGGTGCGTTGGCGCGTGGTGTAGGCGATGACTGCATAAATCCCGACCGCTGCCAGGATCAGGGCAATCGTGCCGAATGCCCCCACCAGAGTTCCCGCGATGCGCGAGAGCGTGCTGGCCACTTGGGTCCGCGATTTCAAAGTGACCACGTCGGATAAAGGCAGATCAGGCGCCAGCTCATGGACTACCTTGTCGATCACGGGCGCGAAGCGCATGGGATCGCCGGAGACCCGGGCATGAATCACCCCCGACGGGTAGTAGTCCTGAAACAGGGGCAGGTAAACGAAAGGCTGGGGCGGTTCGTGCAACTGAGTATAGTTGCTGTTCCGGGCGACGCCGATCACCGAAAACACTTTGTAAGGGGCAATGGAGATTTTTTTGCCGATCGCGTCCTGCTGCGGCCAGTAATGATCCGCAAATGCCTGGTTCACTACCACGACACGCTGCGTCTTGTCCGTATCCTGGAACGTGAACTCGCGGCCGGCCAGCAGTGGGATCTGCATCGTCTTGAGGTAATTCGGGGCCACGACCGCGCTGCCGATCTCCATGGACTCATGCGCCTGGGGAACGTAGCTCTCCGGCTGGACGATCGCGGAACTCCACGTGAAGCCCAGCGGCAGCCATGTAGCGAGGCTCACCGATTGGACTCCGGGCATCGCTTCGAGTTTAGAAAGGAGCTGGCGCTCAAACTGGGCGCCGTCAGCTTCGCTGTATCCGGCCGGGAACAGCTCGAACGTGGCCAACTGCACGTTGTCGGCGTTAAACCCGGGATCAAAGCGCTGCGTGTTATGGAAGCTGCGCAGGAACAAACCCGCGCAGATCAACAGAAGCAAGGAAAGCGAGAGCTGCGCGACTACCAAACCGCTCGAGAGTCGCGCTTTGTTGAGTGTGCCGGAGGTGCCGGCTGATTCTTCCTTGAGCACAGCCACGGGAGTCAACTTGGCGGAGCGCAACGCCGGCAAAATGCCAAAAACAACACTGGTGATGACGGAGAGAAGCGCCGTGGCCAAAAGCACAGAGCGGTCCACCGGCATCTCCAGGGTAATCGGCAGGTTGGAAGGAGGCACGAACCGGACGAAGGTGCCGGCGCTCCAGCTGGTGATCAGCAAAGCCGCGGCGCCGCCGGCCACGGCCAACAACAAGCTTTCCACCAGAAGCTGGCGAACCAGCCGCCAGCGTCCCGCGCCCAACGACAGGCGAATCGCCAGTTCTCGCCGACGCGCCACCGAACGCACCAGCAGAAGGTTAGCTACGTTGGCGCAGGCTAGCAGCAGCACCACTCCCGCGATCGCCAGCAGCATAGGCAGCAAAATGTAGAGGCCCGCCGCGCCATTCGCGCCCAGGGGCGACCGCCACAGGGGAAACAGCATAACCGTGTTGCTGCGGCGGTGAGAATCAGGATAATCTCGGGCAATGTGCTGCAACAGCAACGTCATTTCTTTCTGCGCCGGCTGGGCTTCAACGCCAGGCCGGAGCCGGCCGAGCAGCACCAGCCAGTCGGCCTCGCGCATGGCGAGCAGGTCCCGCGACGCGAGTTGCGCCTGCATCACCAGCGGTATCCACAGGTCGGAACGCAGCCCGGTCTGGGCTCCCTGAAACAGCGGCGGCGTAATGCCTACGATCGTGTACGGGTGATGGTTGATGTTGATCTTTTGTCCGACCGCCGAATCCCGGCCG
>DATDGY010000006.1:0-7972 GCA_036521855.1 Candidatus Angelobacter sp. | reverse complement strand
GATACCTATTTCTCGCCGCACGCTTTTCCGCAGCCGCTTCGGTCGTTGGCCGTTCGGCAAAACGTTGAACCCAACAAGGCCGAAACCGCTTCAGACCAACTGGACTTTTTCCCGCAGATCGATTCCTGCGCGCCGCAAGATGGCTGCTATCTCACCGTCGTTGAGCCGGCTGGCGTCGTATTCAACGCGAATGGTGCGCTCAGCTTGGTCAAACTTGATCTTGCGCACGCCATAAACCTCCCAGGCGTTGTTCAGGGCCATCATTTCTTTTTCGCCGGGCGGCGTTCCGTATTTGAAGACAACGTCGAGCAGGGTCATTTTCTCTCCTGAGGAGACAGCCGGCGCCGGAAGCGTTGGCGTGAATCCAAAGCGGATGGCGAAACAATCTAATATAGTCGAATTTGGGCAAAGGCAGAACCTGATGGCCGATCACCAGCACAAGACGGGCGTTCCCGAACCCGCGGCGCAGACCGTGCTTGATCCTGTGTGTGGCATGTCTATTGTGCCGGAGCAGGCCCGCGGCTCGGCGGAGTACGGAGGGACGAAGTACTTTTTTTGCAGCCGAGGTTGTGCGGAGCGGTTCCAAGCCGATCCAAAGAAATACCTCGCTGCCAAGCCGTCAACGGAGCCGCTGGTTCAGCTCGGCGCATCGTCTCCGGCCAAGGCTGTTCCGCAGGGTCAAGCGAGCAAGCCCGCTGTCACTTACGTCTGTCCCATGGACCCCGAGGTGCGCGAGAGCGCTTCTGGTCCGTGCCCCAAGTGCGGCATGGCGCTGGAAAAAGTGGAGACCGTGGACTACACCTGTCCCATGCATCCGGAGATCGTGCGCGACGGTCACGGGAACTGTCCGATCTGCGGCATGGCACTCGAGCCGAGGGTTGCCGCCTCAGCGCATGTGGAAGATGACTCCGAATTGCGGAGCATGACGCGCCGTTTCTGGGTGGGGGTTGCCCTCAGCGTTCCGTTGCTCGCAATCTCTATGTGGGGTATGAAGGCGGGCAGCCCGCTGCATCAGCTTCCTCCGGGCGGGATGGAGTGGCTGCAATTGCTGCTGGCAACGCCAGTCGTTCTCTGGGGTGCGTGGCCTTTCTTCGAGCGCGGTTGGGCTTCGATCTTAAACCGTCACTTGAATATGTTCACGCTCATCGCCATGGGTACGGGAACGGCCTACCTATACAGTGTAATAGCCACGCTGGCGCCGCAGATTTTTCCCGAGGGGCTGCGTGGCGCCGACGGACGGCCAGGCGTTTACTTTGAAGTCAGCGCCAGCATCGTCACTTTGGTGCTTCTGGGGCAGGTGCTGGAATTGCGCGCGCGCCGCCAAACCGGCTCGGCGATCCGCGCGTTGCTCAATCTTAGCCCCAAGACGGCGCGGCGAATTCGTGCCGACGGCGCCGACGAAGAGATCCCTCTGGAAAGCATCGTGGCCGGCGACCGCCTGCGTGTACGTCCCGGCGAGGCCGTACCCGTTGACGGCTCCGTGGAAGAGGGTAGCAGTTCAGTGGACGAATCCATGATCACCGGCGAGTCCATGCCGGTACACAAATCTGTTGGAGATAAAGTCATCGGCGGCACGGTGAACCAGACCGGCTCTTTCATCATGCGCGCGGAGAAACTCGGATCGGATACTTTGCTGGCCCGGATCGTGCGCATGGTGGCGGAGGCGCAACGCAGCCGCGCGCCCATCCAGTCATTGGCCGATAAAGTCTCGGGGTTTTTCGTTCCCGCTGTGGTGCTGGTAGCGGCTCTCACTTTCATCGGATGGGCCGCTTGGGGTCCCGAGCCGCGGCTGGCGCATGCGTTAGTCAATTCCGTCGCGGTTCTGATCATTGCTTGTCCGTGTGCGCTGGGGCTGGCCACGCCTATGGCCATCATGGTGGGCACCGGGCGCGGCGCGCACGCCGGCGTCCTGGTCAGAAATGCCGCAGCTCTCGAGACCATGGAGAAGGTTGACACTCTGGTCATCGACAAGACCGGCACCTTGACCGAGGGCAAGCCCAAGCTGACGAGCGTGATCGCAGCCGGAGGCTTCGCGAACCTTGATCTGCTGCTCCTAGTTGCGACCCTGGAGCGTTCCAGCGAGCACCCCGTGGCGGCTGCGATTGTTCAGGGAGCGCAAGAGCACAGGCTGGACCTGGGTTCCGTGGAGAACTTTCAGTCGTTTCCCGGACAAGGAATCAGCGGCGTTGTTAGCGGGCGTCAGGTGGCAGTCGGCAGCGCCGCCTTCCTGGAAAAACAGGGAATTGACACCAAGCCGATAGTGACACAGGCGGATTCCCTCCGCGCGCAAGGCCAGACAGTCGTGCTGGCCGCCGTAAATGGCAAAGCCGTGGGAGTGATCGCCGTCTCCGATCCCATTAAGGCTTCCACGCGTGAAGCCGTACGTTCCTTGCGTGCGGAGGGACTCAGGCTGGTGATGCTTACCGGCGACAATCACACCACGGCCGCGGCCATCGCCCGCGAGCTGGGGATCGACGAATTTGAAGCCGAAGTCCTGCCCTACCGAAAGTCCGAGATCGTGAAGAAACTGCAATCGGAGGGCCGTATCGTGGCCATGGCCGGCGACGGAATCAACGACGCTCCCGCCCTGGCACAGGCTAACGTTGGCATCGCCATGGGCACGGGCACCGATGTAGCCATGGAAAGCGGCGACATCACTCTGGTGAAAGGCGATCTTCGCGCCATTGCGCGCGCCCGCAACCTGAGCCGCGCTACCATGCGCAATATCCGCCAGAACCTGTTCTTTGCCTTCATCTACAACCTGCTCGGTGTGCCCGTCGCCGCCGGCGTCTTGTATCCCTTTACCGGCATCCTCTTGCAGCCAATATTTGCCGCCGCGGCCATGAGCTTCAGTTCCGTATCCGTGATTGTCAACGCAGTGCGGTTGCGCAGTGTAAGGTTATGAAATTGCATATTCTTTCGACCGCAAATCTTTTTTAATCGGCTTGACTCTCTGTACTGTTGACGCCCACCGCAAATCAGTGCCAATATTCCAATCGAGCTACTCTGGATTTGAAGCGCGTTCTTGAAACCAGGCTAGGCTTAACAGCTCGAGATCCCCACTTGGCTGTGTAGTCGCTGTCGCCGAAAGTTTAAGAGGTGTCACCCATGCAGCGCTCCTGGATTACATTCCTTGCCGCACTCATTCTTGTCTGCATGGCGAACGCTGGTTCTGCGCAGACCAAGTCTGCGCAAGATGCAAGACCCAGCGCTCCGGCCACGGTGGGCAACGCTCCTGCACCCGGAGCGACGGCGACGCCGAGTGCTGCCGCTCCGGACGATGACGACGACAGTCCGGATATTCCTCCCATGGCCCGTGGCCGCGTGAATGAACGGGAGTATCTTCGCCTGCGTGATCAGCAGGTGGGAATGAAGCGTGGCGTTGACGACCTTGCCCGTAACCCGCAGGCGCGGTCGCAGGCCATCCGCAAGATGGAGGTCCAGGAGCAGGCGCTGCGCCAGCGGCAAGCGGCTGCAGCCAAGGCTGCCGGCGGCGCCGTCATTCCCCTCGGCCCCCTCACGTGGACTTTCTTGGGGCCTGATCCCATCCCCAACGGACAAACCATCACTACAACAGTTCCCGTAAGTGGACGCGTTACAGCGATCGCCATTGACCCGACCGACAGCGCGGGCAATACGGTTTACGTCGGTACCGCTCAGGGCGGACTTTATCGCAGCTTGGACGGCGGCAGCACATGGACGGCGCTGATGGATTCCGCCCAGTCGCTGGCCATCGGGGCGCTAACGCTCGATCCCACCGACCACACCATATTGTTCGTGGGCACGGGGGAAGGAAATTCCTCGCTGGATAGTTTCTTCGGTGTCGGACTTTATATTATTACTGGGGCCAACGTAGGTACGGGCACCCTGAATGGGCCTTTCAATGAGCCCACGACATTTCCAAACCCCAACCCAGACGGGTTTACGGACGTCTTCACCGGCCGCTCGATCACGAAGGTCCTAGTGAACCCAGGCAACCACAGCCAGATTCTGGTTTCCACTTCGTCAGGGTTCAGCGGCGCCAGCGGCGACTCTCTGCCAACCCGTCCGACTCGCGGTGTTTACCTCTCGACCAGTGTTTTCAGTGGCGGCGCTGTCGGTACTCCAACGTTCTCCCGGTTAACGATTCAATCCGCGAGCGCCAACGACTTGGTTAGCGATATGGTGATGGACCCTGGCAATCCAAATCTGGTCTTGGTTCATGTCTTTGGCAACGCCGTGGCAGGCGATGGCGGCGTGTGGGCTAGCCCCAGCACCGTCTGGGCAGCAACAGGCACATGGACACAAACATTCATTGACAACGACAACTCCGGCGCCGGCACCAGCGCCGACAACGCAAAATTCGCCGCCTTCCGTTCCGGTGGAGGCAGCCCCACAACCACCTTCCTTCTGGCGCTGGACCAGATCGTTTCTGCCACCAGCACGGTATGCCCCGGGAAGGAGGGGACTCTTTTCCAGGCCGCCAACAACGGAGGGAGCCACTGGACTGAAATCCCGGCAGCGCGTGGATTCTGCGGCGGCCAGTGCTTCTATGACATGCCGGTGGCGGTCGATCCCACGACCCTGAACAACATATACATCGGGGGTCAATCGGGGAGCGGCATCGGTTCTTGCGGCAGCGGGCCTTTCGGCAAGTCGACTAACGCTGGAACCAGCTTCAGCGCCAGTGAGGGATCGTTGCACGCCGATGCCCACGCCATCGCGATTCATCCGACCGTTCCTTCGATTATCTACACGGGCAATGACGGCGGCATCTTCCTTTCCAAGGACAGCGGTGCTACCTGGACCAGCCTGAACAACCCGGGCTTCACGGCGACGCAATTTGAGAGCATCGCGGTGCATCCCACCGACCCGAATTTCACCATCGGCGGTACCCAGGACAACGGCACGCCGTTCCTGAAACCGGATGGCGTCACGTGGACCCGCGCCGACTTCGGCGACGGCGGCTTCTCCGCGATCGATCAGAACGCGACTGACACGACCAACGTGACCATGTACCACACCTACTTCAACGTGTCGCCCACGCAGATCGGGTTCGCACAGGTCACGTCGGTAGCCAATGCCCAGGACGGCGGCTGGAACTTCTTTGGCTGTCCTGCCAGCATTGGGGCCACGCTCAACGGAATCACCTGCAGCGATACGGTTCTCTTCTACGCTCCACTGGCCCTGGGACCGGGAAACCCCAGTACGGTTTATTTCGGCACCGATCGCCTGTATCGCTCCACGAACCAGGGCGCCACCATGACCGTGGTCAGCCAGGCGCCTCTTGTCGCGAACGTTCCCATCAGCGCCGTTGGAATCTCGCCTTTGACAGACAACGTGCGCATTGTCGGACTGGGGAGCGACGCCACCACCAACACTCCCAACGGCCACGTTTTCGCTACCACCACCGGTTCCAGCACTCTGACGGATGTCACCGGTCCCTGGATTCCGAAATACATCGCCCGCGCGGTGATTGATCCCAACAACCCGAACACCGGTTACGTGACGCTCGATGGCTACGGCGCCACCACCGGGCACGTGTGGAAAACCACGAACCTCTCGGCAGCAACGCCCACCTGGACCAGCATGTCCAGCGGGATTCCCGACGTTCCGGTGAACGGGTTTGTGGTGGATCCCCTCAACTCCAACAATCTTTACGCGGGCACGGACATCGGCGTCTACAACTCGACCGACGGCGGCAACACGTGGAATCCGTTCGGCGCCGGGTTGCCGCGCGTGGCCGTCTTCGACCTCAAAGTCACCGCCAAGCGCACCGTCCGCATCGCCACCCACGGACGCGGCATGTGGGAAGCTGCGGCTGTTCCAGCCGGCCTTGGAGCTTCCGTCAGCTTGTCCTTCAGCCCGGCGAGTCCTAGCGTAGGGACGAATGTGACTTTTACCGCCAAGGTTACGCCAGTTTCGCCGGGCACAACGCCCACCGGCACGGTTGCCTTTGTCGATCTCAACGGCGCGGGGTTGGGCGCATCACCGCTGGATGGCACGGGCACGGCGACCCTTTCCGCCACGTCTTTGTCCGCGGGCAACCACCTGGTGGTCGCCGTCTACGCGGGTGACACCCTGTATGCCGCTAGCGAATCCGGGAACACCCCGGTCACCGTGTCGTCGGCTGATTTCAGCGTGACCATCCCCGGCGGGAGCGTGACCGTTCCGCCCGGTCAACCGGCTGCGTACACCATCAATGTCGGGGCGCTGAATGGCTTCACCGGCACGGTCAGCTTTACCTGCACGTCCGGCCTGCCGTCCTTGACCAGTTGCTCGTTCAATCCGACCAGCGTGACAACCGCGGGAAGTACGACTTTGACCATCGCGACAACCGCTCCTACGTCCACGCCGCCGGCCACCGGGTTGGGCGCGGGCTTAGGCACGACCGCCGGTTTCTTCGGACTGGTCTTGTTCGGCGGGCTGACAGCGCGGAAACGCGCGCGCCGATGGCTTCCAGCGTTCTTGCTGCCGACTGTGCTGGCCCTGTGCGGCGCCTTGGTTTCCTGCGGCGGAGGCGGCCCGCCGGTTGTGCACAACCCGGGAACGCCGCCGGGGACATCCACGGTGACCATCACCGCGACCTCGGGCAATACCACACACACCGCGACGGTTACGCTGGTGGTGCAGTAAGAGTTATCGCATCAGCCTGCTCAGCTTTTCCAGGGCCTTCTCCATTCGCTGCGGCTTCTTGAGGACGCCGGCGAATAGATCGCCCACGCGCTCGAAGCGGCGCAACACGTTGGCGATGTGAAACTGTTGCGGGTTGAGCCCAGGGTGGACTTCGTCCCAGGAGAGCGGCGTGGCCACGGGAGCGCCAGGATGAGCACGCAAGACATAAGGTGCGGAGATGGTCTTGCCTTCGGCGTTCTGCATCCAGTCGAAATACACCTTGCCCTTTTCGCGCGCGGCTACGGTGCGCGGCATGGTGAAGAGGTCCGCGCGTTCCGCGGCGGCCCAGCGTGACAGAACCTCCGCCAGGGCGCGGCTCTGCGCGTAGGTGTAACGGGTTTCGAGCGGAATGTAAATGTGCATGCCGTTGCCGCCGGTTGTCTTGGGGTAGCCTTCGAGGCCGATCAACTCCAGCTTCTCGCGAACCAGTTGAGCGGCTTCCACGATCCGCTCATAGCCGCAATAGTAAGGGTCGAGGTCAATCAGGATGAAGTCAGGATTCTCAAGAGAGCCCAGGCGGCTCATCCATGGGTTCTGGTCAATGCAGCCCAGGTTGGCCAGATAAAGCAGCGACGCCTTGTCGTCGCAGATGACCATGCGCGTGGACGCCTTCTCGCTGGTAGGGATCTCTTCCGTGTGCAGCCACTCGGGGAAACCGGCTGCAACCGCTTTTTGGAAAAAAAAGTCGGCGGCAATCCCGTTGGGATAGCGCTTGAGCGATAGAGGCCGTGCTTGCAGGTGCGGGACCAGAAGATCGGCGACCGCGGCATAGAAGTTGATGACATCGCGCTTGGTGTAACCGTCAGCGGGATAGAAGACTTTCTTGAGGTTGGTAAACTTCAAGCGCCGATTGTTGATGGTAAGAGCAAGCTCAGTCGAGTCAGCCGGCAGCAATGGATCCAATTGAACTTTTGGCTTACTGCCTTTGGCCGCGCGGTCCGTCCTGCCTGGGTTTTCCTCGGCCGCGGTGTTCGCTCTGCTGTCGTCTTCTCCAGCGTCTTTTTTTCTAACCTCGGGCGCAGGGACTTGTGGAGTTTCACGCACCGTGTCTTTGGCCGAGCCATCCAGGCGCAGGCCCATGAACACCGGCGCACGCAGGCGCTCATCGTCGGTCCACGAGTTGAACTTGACCACGCACACCAGCTCCGGCTTGACCCAAGTGACCTCGCCGATCTCCTTGGGCACGTCGTTGAGCGTTGGCTTCTTGACTATGAGCGGCTTGATTTGTTCGTAGACCGATTTGAGAGACTGCTGCGTGAACCCCGAACCAACGTTGCCGGCATAGACGAGCTTCTTGTCTTTGGCGCCGGCCTGTTTG
>DATDGY010000005.1:0-2801 GCA_036521855.1 Candidatus Angelobacter sp. | reverse complement strand
CCGGCGAAAACCGCGCGGCGTATGGGCCGCCGCTGCCGTCTCCAGCGCGCGCATGTCCGCGCCTTTCTTGGCGTGGGTTACGCGCTCACGCACCGTCGCAAGGATTTCGTCGAGTTTGCTCATGGCACAGGAAACTCAAGTATATGTGATTCGTACTTAATTTTCCTGCCGGTTGTTGGGGAGGTAGTGGACAACTTTGAACCACCTGGAGATCACCACGCCGCCAGCGCCTGTCATCTCGACCAAGCCCGAGGAAGTCCGCGCAGCGGACGACTGAGGGCGCGTGGAGAGATCCAGAGGATGCGTTCTCTACCTTGCCGTTACGAGGCATTCTCCCCATGTCATTTGGGCTCCGGTCCCGTGTCGGCATCACCGGCTTCTTATGCGGTTCCAGGGACAGTCCTGGGTAGAACTTCCTGAATCAGCATGGATAAACAAACATTGTCGGGATCTCTCCACTTGCCCTCAGTTCGCTGCGCTCCTTCGGGCTCGGTCGAGATGACAAAAGTTGACAGTTTCTACCGATGTGATTCAAAGCAGCCCACTGCCGGTTGTTGGGACTTCTAAATCCCTTCACAGCTCCCCGCGTGAGTAACCCCGTTCCTTGACCACGATGCCGCCATTGACGGTGGTGGCGTGAATCTGTGGATTGGCGCCGCCCAGGCGCAGCATTCTGTGTCCGTTGTCCCAGGTGCGCTCCGCGGAATCGCAGATGGCGTCTTTGCAAATGATCGAGGTATGTTCCGAGCCAACGATTTCCACTCCGCCGCTGAAGTTCCGCGGTACGGACACCACCAGCCCGCCGTTGTGGGTGTTCGCCTCCAGACCTTTTCCTTCCCAGTGTTCCGGCAAATCGATGGAGAGCCCGCCATTCTGCACGTTGGCCGTGATTTCGCCCCCGCAATCGTTGATGGAGATGCCGCCGTTCTGGGCCTCCGCGGTGAGCTTGCCGCTGCTCTTCTTGAAGGAGATCCCGCCGTTGTGAGCATGGGCCTCGGCCGTGCCGACGAAGCCGTTCAGCGAGACGCCGCCATTGTGGACGCTCAGATTGACCGTGGCATTGCGGGGCGCCTTCACCATCAATAACGTGCCCAGGGAGTGGTGATCTTCAGACTGTGGCGAGCTGATGGAAACATTGGAACCGCTGACCGTAATCTTGGTCTCGCCCAAGAGCCGGCGCGCTTCCGTCTCATTATCAGCGGCGGCCTGTTTGCACAACTTGAGCGAAAACTCGGGCTGGTCCCAGGTGGTTACCTGGATCCCGCCGTTGTGCTCCCCGGTAATGGTGAGCGGCTGGTTGGGCAGACTGCGAGTTTCTTCGTCGCGGACGTTCGACCGAAATTCATCGTCCATCACCCGCAGGTGGCTGGCGCAATCGTCGCCGGGAACGTCGTCGTTGGTCGCCATGGACATGTGTCGCGAATCGGAGCCCTTGGCTCCTCGGGCATTCGCCAGCCATACACACAGCGTGGCCACCAATGCCAGCATGATGATTTTTCTCATGATTCACCTCAACGCGTGATTAGACTCGGGTTGGGCCGGCCGGTTAGCTGGATTTTTGGCCCAAAGGGCGGTGAGGCCGCTCCCACCTCACTATGCGCAAAAGCGGCGCGTCGTGGGGGCCCCGGCTCGGGTCGCCGAACCGCCTGCCTCAGGAGCGAGGAAATGATTGCCGGAAGATGTTGTTAAGCGGTCGGGAGCGAAGCGACAAATCGGTAGTGGGTCAGTTTGAAATTCGATAGTCACCGCCATCCTCGTAAGATGACAGGAAGGCCGCAATGTCTCGACCGCCGGTCAATCTGCGGACCGGCACGTTCGGCCCTTGAGCAACTCTAATCTCCTCGATGCGCGGGCGGTTGACCCTGTCGAATTTCCAGATGAATGCGAGCACTTCGGTGAGTTTGCCTATTCGATGAGCCTCACCCCGTTTGAACACGCGCAGTATTGCCCGCCAAGCGCAGAACATTTTTGAGCGTTCGAGCCAGATCACCAGAGTGGCGCGGGGTAAGCGAATATCAAAAGTCGCCAACGCAAAATTACCGTCGCTGATCCACTCATCACCTGCGTGCGCCTTCTTCATCAGGGTTCGAAAAGCGGGAAGGTCTTTCTCTTCCCAATGCGGCTGCCAGATAGCATCTAGACAAATAACGGGCACACCGGTCCGTTCTCCAAGCCGATGCGCCAAAGTAGTCTTTCCGCTGCCAGCGCAACCCAATATGACGATTCGCACGATGATTGTTGTCTAGAGCGGGATTTGCGCTCTGTCAAGGGCATCTATTTTTCAAACTGACCCACTGCCGACAAATCAAGAAGACTAAGCCACCACGCCGCGCGGCTTGACGTTCTTGCGGATAAAGGACACGATGTCGTCCATGGCCGTGCCGGGATTGAATATTCCCGCTACGCCCGCCTTCTTCATGAGATCGAAATCCTGTTCCGGGATGATCCCCCCCACCAGGAGCAGCACATCGTCCATCTTGTTCTGGCGCAGCAGCTCATTCACGCGCGGCACGATGGCATTATGCGCCCCGGAAAGGATGGAGAGGCCGATGACGTCCACGTCTTCCTGCAAGGCGGAGTTGACGATCATCTCCGGGGTCTGGCGCAGCCCGGTGTAGATGACCTCCATGCCTGCATCGCGCAGCGCCCGGGCAATTACCTTGGCGCCGCGATCATGGCCGTCGAGACCAGGCTTGGCGACGAGAACGCGGATTTTGCGGTCGGTGGACACTCACGGCGATTCTATCAAAAGCCCTTAACCACAGAGGACACAGAGGACACAGAGGACACCGAGGACACCG
>DATDGY010000004.1:0-2508 GCA_036521855.1 Candidatus Angelobacter sp. | reverse complement strand
GCCTCCCCGGCGGCGGAGATTCTTGAAGCCCGGGTGTTAACCGTCTGGTAAATAGCCGGGCATCGCCGGGCATGTGCGGCGTAGAATGCAAGGTCTTCCTATCTTGCACTGCGGGAACTGCATGTATTCGCGAAGGATCAGCGTTCAGTACCGGCTGGATGGGCGTCTCTTGCCCTGCCCCATGAAGTGGCTGGATAACTTTTCCATGCGTAACTTTACCAACGACCCTATTTTTGATGATACCTTGCCCGTGGCCGACGGCCTGATGGAGATCGGCACGCGCGTTCCCGTGGACCGCCTGCGCGAAGCTATGGAGGACTGGTTCAGGAGAAAGAGCTACCTGGCGAAAGAGGCCGCACTGATCGTGGGGGAAATGGCCTGAGGGGAGATTTCGTAAATGGGTAATTTGGTAATTGGGTAAATGAAAACCGTCGTCAGGAGCAGTTCTTCATCTACCGATTTACCAAATTACCCAATTACCAAATTCTACCAAATCTCTCATCCCCCTATCGGTTCCTTCCCCGCCTCATCGCTCTTATCCGCCTTATCCGCGGTGACTTTCATGACGATGAGCACCTTGTCGTCATCGTTCATGCTTGCCGCCGGATAGGATGAGACTTCAGCCAAGACCGCATCCACCACGCCCTGGGCGGAGCGCTCGCGATGGCGGCGGATCACCTCCGCCAGACGCTTGGCGCCGTAGGCTTCTTCGCGCTCGTCGGAAACCCGCAGAATGCCGTCGGTGCAGCACACCAGCAAATCGCCCTGCTCGAGTTTCACAGAACCGCGAGCATAGTCGGCCTGGGGAAAGAGTCCGATCACCGTGCCGCCCTCCTCCAGCAGTTTGACCTCGCCGGTGTTGCCTCGGACCAGAATCGGAGGCACCATGCCGGCGTTGACGTACTGGAGCACGTTGCGCCGCGTGTCCACCAACCCGAGAAAGATGCTGAGGTATTTGCCGGCGCGGGTGTCTTTGTAAAGCATTTCATTCAGGGAGAAGGCCAGGACTTCCAGCGAATGCAGATGCAGGACCAGCGCCCGCAGCGTGGCTTGCAGGTTGGCCATGATCAGCGCCGAAGAGACTCCTTTGCCTTCCACTTCCGCAATCACCATCAGCAGCGACTGCGGTCCCAGGTTGAGGAAGTCGTAATAGTCGCCCGCGACGTCAAAGCAGAAGTCGCTGAGTACGGCCGTATCATAGCCCGGGATGACTGGCGGCGCTTCCGGCAGCAGCCGGTGCTGGATACTCCGCGCCAGCGACAACTCCCGCTCCAGCCGCTGTTGCTCCAGAGTGTCGCGGTGCAGCCGCGCATTTTCCAAGGCCATCGCCATGTGGCCGGAGAGCTTGGTGAGAAACTCGACGTCGTCGGCCAAGAACTGTCCGTTCTGCGCATTTACCAGTTGCAGCACGCCCACCACTTCTCCGGAATGATGACGGATTGGAAGGCTCAACAGCGAGCCTGTCTTGTAGTTCAATCTCTGGTCGAAGCTAGGATCAAAAAAATCCAGGGTGTAAGCGTCGTGCGTGTTGACCACCTCGCCCGTCGCGGCCACTCTGCCGGCCACGCCTCTTCCAAAAGGTATGCGCAACTCCTGATGGTCGAGCCCGGAAGCGGCGATGGACCACAGTTCATTGCGCCGGCTGTCCACGAGGAAGACGGTGCCGCGATCGGCCTTGACCTCAGTGCGCGCGATCTTAAGGATCAACTCCAGCAGCTCGGCAAGGTCGAGCGTTGAGTTCAGCAGGCGCGTGGCCTCAAACAGGAGGGAAAGCTGGTTGATGCGCTTGTCTTTCTCCTGCGCGGCGAAAACATTGTTCAGTTTGGCGGCGCTCATCTCCGAGTACAACCGCCACCACAACAGCAGTTCTTCCGCGACCTCGGCCCGGTTATAGAGCGCTAATACGCCGATCAGCTGCTCGCCGGAGAGCAGGGGGTAGCCCGAGATGTGAGTCAACCCGGTTCGCCGCGCAAACTCTTGATCGTCTCCGCCAAAGGTCGAGAGCACGATGTTCTCAATGCTGGTTTTGTTGCGCGCCAGCTTACCCACGACGCCGGAGCCGGCCTCGGCAAAATCGCGCCGGTGGCTGGCTTCCACTCCGGCGGCGTAGGTGAGATAGCACGAATCGGAGGAGCCGTCCCAGAGCCAGAGTTCGGCGCGGGCGGCGTCAAAGTCATGGACCAGCATGTCCAGCACACGCGCCGTCAGGTCTTCACCCGCACGGCTCAGCGCCGCCACCGCGGCCGCAAATGCGTTTACGTAGTTGTTGCTTTGTGTCTTCGGGTTAGCCACGCGCCGCCGTCGTTCCAAATGCTATCTCCAACTCCGGCGGGACGGCAGACGCGGCCCCTGGGAGTTATAAGGATTTTAGGGATTTCCCGGGAGAGTGTGGGCATAAGTTTATGAAATTGAACCTGACTTGTAAAGAAAGCCGCAATGACGAGGGTGAAACGACCTTCGGTAGTGGGTCAGTTTGAACGGACCCACTACCGCGTATCAGCGTCTAGC
>DATDGY010000003.1:0-7195 GCA_036521855.1 Candidatus Angelobacter sp. | reverse complement strand
GCAAAGGGCCCGGCAATCAACAGAAGAATATATAGAATGGCCGGGCTGAACATGGCCGTGCCCAGCAGCGGACTCGTCGCCGCGCCAGCGGACTTCGCCCGGCCTACTGCCATGCCAGGGTCCTCGGCTCTACGCGCTGCTCGCTGTCGCTATCGAAGAACTTGAGTTCGCGCTCGGCCACGGCGAAATCATATGTGGTACCTGGTTCGAAGGCGCGTCCCAGGAGCAGCCGGGCGATGACCTTCTTGCCGTCCGCGCGGCCCCCCACCAGCGATCCGGAAAGTATGAATTCCGCGCCCAGGTATTCCACGTTCTCCACGCGGAACTTGAAGATCACCTTGGCCGTCTCTTTCATCTCTTCGGCCAGGCGAAAGTGTTCGGGACGGAAGCCGACGATCACTCGGTCGTTTTCGATCAGGTTCATCGGCGGCGAGCCGAGAAACGTCGCCACAAACGTGTCCGCGGGATTGTCGTAAACCTCTTTCGGCGTCGCGAACTGATGCACCACTCCCTTGTTCAGCACCACGATGCGGTCGCCCATGGCCATGGCTTCCACCTGGTCATGGGTAACATAAATAGTGGTCGTGCCAATGTGGCGGTGAAAGCGCTCCAGCTCTTCGCGGGCGGAGAGGCGCAGCTTGGCATCGAGATTGGAAAGAGGCTCGTCGAGCAGGAAGACCGAAGGCTCGCGCACAATGGCGCGCGCCAGAGCCACGCGCTGCCGCTCGCCGCCGGAGAGTTCACGCGGCTTGCGGTCCAGAAGTCGCTGAATACCCAACAGCGAAGCCGCCCACTCGACCTTCTGCTGGTGCAGCTTCTTGGGTACGTTTTGCGCTTTCAGCGGGAAAGCGATGTTTTTGTAAACGGTGAGATGGGGATAGAGCGCATAGCTCTGGAAGACCATGGCGATGCGGCGTTCGCGCGGCGTCAGGTCATTGACCACTTTCCCGGCGATCAGGATTTCGCCGGCCGTGGGTGTTTCCAGGCCGGCGATCATGCGCAGGAGAGTCGTCTTCCCAGAGCCCGAAGGTCCCAGGAAAACCAGGAACTCGCCTTCGCGGGTCTCGAGATTTACATCGTTGACTGCTCCCAGCTCTCCTTGTCTAAAAATCTTGGTCAGGTTCCTGGTTTCAACGACTGCCATCGCCCCCCCGTGTTGGTGTCATACGCTCCGCGCACTACTTCCACCGGGCGAAGATGCGTTTGTACTCGGCTTCGGCAATCGAGGCCGCTTCCTCCGGCGTTTTGTCGCCGCGGGCCACGGTGGCGAACATGGTGGGGATGACCCAGGTCTTGAAGGCCTCGTCGATGGCCGCGCTCGCGTATCCGGGGAAGCCCACGTTCGTGGCCCAGTCCAGCACATCGCCGAGCACAGCGTACTTGGTGGGCGGCTGGGCGCGGGGATCAGGCGAAATCTCCGCCTTCAAGTTGGGGACAGTCTTGGGGAAGCACGGGAAGTTGTAGAACTGCCCGGCAATAAAGCCGTCATGGAAGTGGTCCATGTAGTCGATGAGGAACTTCTGGGCGCCGTCTTTGTTCTCAGCAAAGTCCCAGATCACGTAGCAGTTCATCACGTGCTCGGCGGCAATCCGGCGCACCGGACCCTTGAGGGCGCGGCTCACCATGATCTGGCTGTCGATGGGCATATGCTCCCGCTCCGACTGCCGGGTGATGGAGATGGCGTTGGCCACATAGGAAACGCGGCCGGCCAGCATCGCCTGGTTGTTGGAAGGAGGAGTCCAGGTAAAGACTTCTTTGGTCTCGGTGTCCTGGAACAACGCCTTCATATACTTCAGCGCTTCGATTGTGTTCTTGGAATTGATGACCACGTTGCCGGCTTCGTCCTGCTCCGCGCCGCCGAACGACCACAACAACGCCCGCATGGCCATGCTGGTATCGAGCTCCTGCGCCAGGCCCAGCCCGCAGGGGGGACCGGTCTTGTCGGCCTTGCGAATCTTCCGGGCGCCGGCCAGCAAGTCGTCGTAGGTATCGGGGCCGTTGGGATAACCGGCCTCAGTCCACCAATCCTTATGCCAGTTGCCGGGATCGGGCGTATAGGCGTCAGAGAACGCAAAGTATTTCTTGGTCTTGGGGTTGTAAGTGGACTTGTGCGCCAGGTCGATCTTCTTCCCGTGCGTCTTCTCCACCTCCTGGTAAACATGGCTCATGTCGAGCACCTGGTTCTCGTATGCGGCGGGCGGGGAGAGGAACATGAAGAGATCGTGTCCCTTTTTGGCCTGGGCCTCAGAGGCAGCTCGGGTGTTGAGGTCCACCAGGTTGATGTTGTCAACGGTCACGACGGTGTTGTTCTTCTGGCCCCATTCCACGGTGTAGGTCTTGTTGAACCACGTGTCCCAGGCCGGGACAAAGTGACTCCACTGCAGGATCTTCAAGGTCTTCTGCTGGGCCGCGGCCCGCTCCGGAAACAGAAATGCCGGTCCCAGCGCGCCGGCGGCAAGACCTCCCGCACCGGCGATCTTGATAAAGTCTCTACGGGATACGCCTTCGCCTTTTTTCTTCTTGCTCATAATCTCCTCCTCACGTTGTGCACGGCTTTGATCGCTTGATCTTCCACACCGAAACTCTTGGCCGCCGAAAGGGTGGAGCAGGCCATCAGGCCTGCGGACAGGCTGTTGGACTCTGGCTTTAGCCGCTGAGTTGAGTTTGCCTCAGGGGCTGAAGCCCACCTCGCGCTGCTTTCAACGCAGGGCTGAAGCCCTGCTCCACCCTGTTCCCAAAAGCATTAACGCACTAACTGCTTGTCAGATACTTACCGTTCTTCTCCGAAACGTTTCAGGTCTTCCGGGGCGTCGCGTACGGCAACTTTCTTCGCGCCCTGCACCATCACCCGGATCTGCTCCACCACGTCGGGATTGGCCAGGGTGGTCACGTCGCCGGTATCCATCTGGTTGGAAATCGCGGCCAGCACGCGCCGCATGATCTTTCCCGACCGCGTTTTGGGCATGTCCGGAACCACGTGAACTTTCTTGGGTCGCGCGATCTTGCCGATCTGGTGTTCGATGGCCTCGATCACCTTCTTCTCCACCCCGGCGGGATTCGCCACGCCCGGCTTCAGCGCGACATAGACTTCAGGGACGCGGCCTTTAAGCTCGTCCGCCACCGGCACCACGGCGGCCTCCGCGACTTCGCCGACCGTCAGGCAGGCTGACTCCAGCTCTTTGGTTCCCAGGCGATGGCCGGCCACGTTAATCACGTCGTCCACGCGGCCCAGGATGCGGAAGTACCCGTCCGGCGCCTGCACCGCGCCGTCGCCGGCAAAGTACGGCCAATCGCGCCAGTCTTTGCTCTGCTGGTCGCGATTGTATTTCTGGTAGTACTGGCGGACGAAGCGCTCGCGATCACCCCAGATAGTCTGAAAGATTCCCGGCCATGGGTTGCGAATACAGATGTTGCCGGCTTTTCCCGAACCCGGCTTCACCTCTTTGCCCTCTTCGTCGTAGACCACCGGATAGATCCCGGGCACGGGCGGGCCGGCGCTTCCCGGCTTCATGGGATCGATAGCCGGCTTGGTGCTGCACAGGAAACCTCCGGTTTCGGTCTGCCACCACGTGTCTACGATCACGGCTTCGCCTTTGCCCACGACCTCGTAATACCACTTCCAGACTTCAGGCTCGATGGGCTCGCCCACCGTGGTCATGTGCTTGAAGTGATATTCATATTTCTTCGGCTCGTCCGGCCCGGTCTTGCGCAGCAAGCGGATGGCGGTAGGCGAAGTGTGGAAGATGTTCACGTCCAGCCGGTGGGCCACGCGCCAGGGACGTCCGGCGTCAGGATAGTTAGGCACGCCTTCGTACAACACGCTGGTGGCGGCCAGGGCCAGAGGTCCATACACGATATAAGAATGTCCCGTAATCCAGCCGATATCGGCCATGCACCAATAAACGTCCTCGAGATGAATGTCCTGGATGTATTTGGACGTACCGGCGACGTAAGCCAGATAGCCGCCGGTACCGTGCTGGCATCCCTTAGGGCGTCCCGTGGTGCCGCTGGTGTACATGAGAAACAGCGGTGCTTCCGAAGGCATGGAGACGGGCGCCACGATCTTGCCGTGGTAGTTCTTCAAAACTTCATCAACGAAGTAATCGCGTCCCTGAACCATGGGCTTGGCGGAGTTGTACTTGCCGGGCACCCGCCGCCAGACCAGGACTTTCTCGAGCTTGTTTCCCTCTTTTTCCGCTGTCGCCGCCGCCAGATCGGCTTTCTCCTTGTGGTCGGTCATGGCGCCGCTACGGTAATAGCCGTCGATGGTGACCAGAACCTTGCTGCCGGAGTCGGCGGCGCGCATGCCGCAGGCTTCTCCGCTGAACCCGCCGAACACTACGGAGTGGATGGCGCCCAGGCGTGCGCACGCCAGCATGGTGACCGGCAACTCCGGAACCACCGGCATATGGATGGTGACGCGGTCGCCGGTCTTGACTCCGGCAAAATCGCGCAGCAACGCCGCCATCTCGTTCACCCGGTAATAAAGATCCTGATAGGTGATGGCTACCGGTGCGTCTTCTTCCGGCTCGCCCACAAAAATGAACGCCGCTTTGTTCTTGTGTTGGGCAAGGTGCCGGTCCACGCAGTTATAAGAGACGTTGAGTTTGCCGCCGACGAACCATTGCCAGAAGGGAGCGTCACTGGTATCGAGTGTGGTGTGCCAGTAGTGGTCCCAGGAAAGCAGGTCGCCGTATTCGCGGAAACACTCGGGAAAATTCTTCTCGCTGAAGCGCTCGTTGACCGCCGGATCGGTGAGGATGGCTTGGCCTATGAATTTTGCGCTGGGATAGTAGTACTGCTCTTCCCTCCAATGGACGGCGATCTGCGCTTCCGTTAACTCCGTGTCCTGTTCGGTTGCTTTGATTACGCGAGCGTCAGCCATGGCGTTGATGTCTCCCCTTTTCTTGACAGCAAAAGGATAGTCCTGAGCGGCACGTGGACACAACCAGTCATGCAACGCAGGATCTCTGGATTCGAGACCCGTTATCCTATACCGTCGCATTATATTTGCAAGAGGGTAACCCCGGGTATGGCCAAGCCAGGCAACGAGATATCGCCGGCCACCCAGGCCAAAATGTTTCCCGGTCGAAGCGGGCCCAATGGGATTTCAGCAAAAAAGCGGCGTCCTCGCGGACGCCGCTTAGGGTAGTTCTTGAACCTCAGTCCGCGCCGGCTGCGGCCTTTTCCGCGCCCAGACCAATATTGGCGCGAACCTCAAGCTCGGTGAACTTGGCTTCAGCATCCGTTTCTCTCTTGCCCAGCATGGTCCCCAGCCAGGCGGCCAGGAACCCGAGCGGCACGCTCAGGATTCCGGGGTTTTGTAGAGGAAACAGGGGCGCAGCGGCATTGATGAACTTGTCTTTGCCCATCAAGTTCGGTCCAACCAGAATCAGCACGATCTAGCTGAGCAAGCCGATCGCCAGTCCCCAGACCGCGCCGCTGGTGTTGAAGCGCTTCCAGTAGATCGAGAAGACGATCACCGGAAGGTTGGCCGATGCAGCTACGGCAAAAGTCAGCGCCACAAGAAATGCAACGTTGGCCGTTGGTCCCAGCAAAATGGCGATAGCGATGGCCACTGCGCCCACCACGAAAGCCGTGATCCGGGCCACCCGTACCTCTTCACCCGGACTCCGCTCTGTGCCCTTGTGGATCACGTTGGTCCAGAAGTCGTGCGCGAAAGAAGTGGAAGCGCTGATGGTCAGGCCAGCGACTACCGCCAGAATGGTGGCAAAGGCGATGGCGCAGATGAAGGCAAAGAAGAAATTGCCTCCCAGCGAGTTGGCCAATTGCGGCCCGCTCATGTTGATGCCTCCGTTCTTGGCGATAAAGTCACGGCCGACGATGGTGGCCGCGCCGAATCCCAGGAACGTGGTCATGATGTAGAAGGCGCCGATCAGCACCATGGCCCAGACCACGCTGTGACGCGCGGTCTTGGCGTCAGGCACGGTGTAGAACCGCACCAGGATGTGGGGCAGCCCGGCGGTGCCGAAGATTAGCGCGATCCCCAGTGAGATCAGGTCCAGCGCGCCATAGGGCGGCTTGTACATGCCCCCTGGCTGTAAGAAGTCCTTGGTCTGGAGCACTCCTTTCGCGTCGTGGTACGTCACCTTAGTTATAGCGTCAAAGAAGCTGCCGAAACTCCAACCATAATGCGTCATTACCAGGATGCTCAGCAGGATGGTGCCCGCCATGAGCAGGATGGCCTTGATGATCTGTACCCAGGTAGTGGCCAGCATGCCGCCGAAAACCACGTAGACGATCATGAGGATGCCGACTCCGATGACCGCGGTCTTGAAGCTGATGTGGGAATCCTTCAACAACAACGCCACCAGGGCTCCGGCGCCCACCATTTGCGCAATCATATAAAAGGTGCTGACGGTGAGAGTGCTCAGCGAAGCCATGGCGCGAACCGGGCGGGGGCTGAGACGGTATGCCAGCACATCAGCCATGGTGTACTTGCCGGCATTGCGCAACGGCTCGGCCACAATCAGAAGCACCGTCAGGTAAGCCACCAGCCAGCCCACCGAATACATGAAGCCGTCATAACCGTTGAAAGCGATCAGTCCGGCGATGCCCAGGAACGAAGCCGCACTCATGTAGTCGCCGGCCACGGCCACGCCGTTCTGCCACGCTTTGATCTGCCGGTTGGCGGCGAAGTAAGCGCCCGCGGTGGTGGAGCGTCGCGCCGCCCAGTAGGTGATGCCCAGCGTGATGGCAATAAACACGAGAAACAGAATCAGGGTAGTGTTCACGTTATTTGCCTCCCTTCAAGCGATCCAGGATCTGCTTGCCGGAATCGTCCCATTTCCGCGCCGCGCGCACATAGAGCCACGCGATCAACCAGGCTACGAAGAACTGTGACAGCGCGAACAGGTAGGCAATGTTCACCGATCCCCACACCCTCTTGTCCATGAACTGCGGGTAGTAGCCCACGAGGTACGGAAGCAAAAAGTAGTAGACAATGAAAAAAATCGTTGCGGGAACGACGAACTTCGCTTTGGCTTTCAGAAGCTGCTTGAACTCGGGCATGGCGTCGACGCGCTCCCATTGATTGCTGTCGGCCCTTGTCACGGGAGCGGTCTGCGGTCGCGCCTGAGTGGGATTCTCTGCCATACGGCCCTCCTGGAAGAAGAAGCCAAGCCGGCCAGACCTGACTCCTGTGGATTTGTCACTGCCGAACTGCTGCTCAACC
>DATDGY010000002.1:0-16541 GCA_036521855.1 Candidatus Angelobacter sp. | reverse complement strand
AAGGACTTGCTGGCTATGTTTTCTCCAAGGGCCAAGAGCCGAGGAATCGAGATCAACTTGGAGGCCTCCAAACATGCGGAGACCCGCGGCGTACAGAGCGAATTGCGGCAGGTCTTCGCCAACTTGTTGACCAACAGTATTGACGCAGTTGCTCTGGACGGTCGGATTCGCATTCGCGTTGCCGATGCTCGGGAGCACGGCAATCCAGGAGATTCCGGAGTGCGTATCACCATTGCCGACAACGGCGTCGGTATCGATTCGGCAAATCTGCGAAACATCTTCGAACCCTTCTTCACAACCAAGACAGACGTGGGAACAGGCTTGGGGCTGTGGGTGTCGAAAGAGATTGTTGAAAAGCACCAAGGCTCAATCAAAATACGCAGCTCCACGCGCCCTGGCCGCAGCGGCACCATCGCCTGCGTCTTTTTGCCAGGCGAGAAGAAGCAGGCTGCTGTGCCGTGACTCGAAAGATCCTCGTGGTTTTGCGCGGCGGACGGGTGGCCCGGCCTTTCGTCTTATTCCCTTCGACATAATCGGGTGGCCCATCCTTTCGCGCCTTTGGTTTTTGCGAAGCGGTGGGCGATGAGTGCTCTGTCCCTCGCTCGGGACCTCAGTTCGTTATTCAGCTGTGCATCGGCGCCCGGCTCCTTGATTCTGCGGCGCCGCTCGCGGTCGATCTAAAAGGGACTCGGTTCTCTTGGACTCAGAGTGGCGATACTCCGCGCGGCGAGGGCGCTAAAGGCTGGATCGGCCAGCCGTTGTGGAATGAGATGAAGGTCGCCAGTTGGCGCAATTCCTGTTCGCCCCGTTCTAGCAGAAACTGAGATTTGCCGTTCTCGATGGCATAAAGCCGGTAATAGGCAACGGTGAACTTGGTGCTGAAGCGGAGCATGATTTGAAGGTCCGCATCCCGGGAGTGGCGCGAATAAGCCCACGGACCGATGCCAACCCGGTGCACAAAGTGGTTCCGTTCGATATGCCATAGCTCATCGGCGAATGCGCTCCATACCGCGAGCAAACTTAGCGCCAATGTGATTCCCAGCCACGGTGCAACAGAGCCTTCAGGCGCAATCTGCCAATTCACAACGGTTCGCCAGCCGGCGATGACCGCCAGGACGGCGACGCCCACAGCAAGATATCTGCGCCGGCGCGCCTCCAGGCGAAGATCCACGCCCCCCAGTGTCGCTTGGCTGGCGTGCCAACCTGAGGGCAGACTCGGCGATTCTGAGGCGCGCGAACTCATGGATGATGTCAGCAGGCTCCGATTCTGCTTTGACCGTCAGTCAAATCAATTACAGCAGAATCTCTGCCCTGTTTTGAAGGAACCAACGGCAAAGATTGTACACGCGATGCTGTTTTGCGGTGTCCGAGGGATAGAAGGCGACTAGGATGAGTCGAAGGACTCCGACAGTCAATCCCCGGCCGCGGCGCCGGGAATCTCACGCCCCGTTTGGTGGTCACATTGTTGTCGTGGTAGCTCTCACGGCCAGATGCGCGGGGACGATCAACACGCGCGGCAAGGAGCCGTCTTTGCCGCGGAAGCGTCGCAGGTCATCGACGCTGGTCACGTTTAATTGTTCCGCCATTACCGCGTGGGCCGGAATCCGCCGGATCTTGAAGTCACTCGGCGCGCGGAACTTCTGATTCGCTGCCACCAGCAGGTCGTTTTCGCTGCGCAGATCGTTGCGCAGGCTGGGATCGAGCACCAGGCACCAGAAGACGTCCCACTCGCGCGGCTTGCCGTCCACCGCGTACTTGTTGATCACCAGGGTGTGGTTGTACCGGCCATGCCGCAGCGACCGGTACTGCCCGCCGGGAAACACCACGTACAGGTTCAGCCGCTTCTCCTGGAGCTTGTCGTCGTTCAGGCGCTCGCCCAGGTCCCAAGGTCCAAATTTGGCCATACTGCCCGTGTCGGTTACCTGCGGCGTAAACAGGATGTGGGAGCCATCGTGGTACACCACTAACGGCTTGCCTTGCTGGCGGGCAAAGCCGCTCAGCGTCACCGTGGCGGCGACGATGCCCAGCTTTGCCATCGCGCGAATGTGGCGCGGGTTCAGCATCGCCACAAATCATGTCAATTGCCCCGGCGCGCCACAAGAAAACAATGGTGGGGGGGAGAGACCTAAAGTGAATGGACATTGGTAACATCGTGCCCGGTGGGACGCACTTAGCAATTAGCGCTTCAGCAAAACCCAAAACCTACCACGGAGACACGGAGACACGGAGGAAAACAAACACAGGGCCAAAACCCAAACAAAAACCTTACCGCGGATTTGCGCGGACCAACGCGGATCAGAAGAAATTTGGCAATTGGTTAACTTGGTAAATGGCCAATTTTGAACCGAGACTTTTGCGAACGCGTGATTAGCGATTTTTGATTGGCGATTCCGGGCTCTCCCTGCCTCCGTGTCTCCGTGGTGGGTTTTGAGCTAAAGGCTAAGAGCTAAGGGCTAACGGCTGGGAGCTAGCAGCTCATTTGTCGTCATCATCGTCATCGCCGATGCCGCCGCGCGACAGCAGGTTACGCAGGGCGTTTTCGCCGGCGGCGCCGTGTTGGGTACCGGCGACGTTGCCGTCCTTGTCGATCACCACGTAGATCGGGTACACGGTGGCTTGGTACATGGCGGCCAGGTTGGTATCGTCCATGAGAACGATCTTGCAGGTGCGCGGATGCTGCTCCAGATACTTTTTGACCGTCTTCTTAGACTCGCCCACGTTGACGGCCAGAACGATCAACCCTTTATCGGCGTATTCGTGGCTGATTTTGTCCACGAAGGGAGCTTCGTCGGCGCAGAAGCCGCACCATGTGGTCCAAAACTCAAGCAGAACGACCTTGCCTTTGATGGAATCGTTCGAAAACTTTTCGCCGGTCATGGTGGTGGCGTTAAAACGTGGCGCAGGTTCCTTGGCTTTGACGCCGGCAAACAGACCAAGGCAAAAACACGAGAGGACCGCGGCGCAGCAGAATCTCACTGTTCGTGTACGCCACCCGGGGAGCATGGCGAATCGCATTTTCATGCGCGAAACTGTACCACATTTATGCCACTTTCAGAATCGGGGTGGATTGAATCTCGGGGTCTGAAGCCCCTTCATTCTCCCCGCATTTTTAATCCGTTTTTAAAATCGCATCTTGACCCCGCACCTTAACCCTGCATCTTAATCCCGCGGGATTTTTTAAACCCCGAATCTGGAGAGGCAAGGTTCAATGACTTCAGTTACTTGCGCGAGGCGGTGACCAAAGGGCATGATGTTCTCGCCGTAGTGCAGCAACGCTTGTAATCGAGACAAGCAAAGAGAAATTGCGGAGAATTCAGAACAGCGCAACCGGGACTTGAGAGTTCAGCATCTTAGAAGATAGACAATGAAAACATTCCTGACTTCCTCCACCGTCTTTCTTACCATCTTGTTTTCATTTGCTTTCGGAATTGCCTGCGGATACGTGGTGATCATTGCTATTCTTCGCGCCTTCGTCCACAAACCACAGCCTGCCGCGGCTCCAGCGCGCGCGGCGATCGCTACGTCAGCGCAAAGCCATTAGGTTTTTCTAATCATCCTGAACCCTGGGCTTCGTGAGTCGAAGGATCCCCAAGGTCTGTCCTCTGCCATGTTGCTTTAGGGAATTCTCCTCAGGCCGTCTCGTGAGCACGCTTTGACGGCGCATTCGCACCCGAAACATTCTCGCGATCCTTCGACTTCGCGCCCATCACTCCAATGCGGGACGCGGTCTTCAGGCGCTTCGCTCAGGAAGCCCAGGGATGGGGGGCGGAAGCTTATGGCATACCCAGCTCAAATTGTTTATTGCCGCTTAACCCGCGCCACGCGGGTCGGGCACGCGGGAAAGTCAGTTGCCCGTCTCTACTGAGGGCCGGGAGGTGGCTTGATCGGGGCCTGGTTTTGCGGAACCTGGTTTTGCGGGGCCTGGTTTTGCGGGGCCTGGTTTTGCGGAGCCTGGCTTTGCGGAGCCTGGCTTTGAGGAACCTGCTGCTGCTGTTGCTGTTGCTGTTGTTGCTGTTGCTGCTGCAGCTGGATTAGCCGCTGCATCACCTGCTCAGGCGTAGGGGGTAGCTGGTTGGGTGGCGGCTGCGACGGTTGCTGGGCCTGGGTTACCGGTGGGCGCACGGGCGTATCTTGTGGCTCAGGGTCGCCCGACGCCTGCTCCTCAGGAGCATCTTCGTCATCTCCTTCACCCTGGTTGATTGGGCGGTTGGCTTGTCCGGCGACGTCTGTGGCAGCTCCGCCACGCGGCGTGAGCAGGACTCGCTGCACTGTTCCCGGGCTATCCGCCCGGCCCAGTACCACGTAGTCGAAATTGGATCCACCCAGGATTGCCGCCAGCACCTCGCTTTCGGGAGCCGGGCCCATGGAAATCGCCACGCGTTCGTTGGCGCCTTCCAGGCCCTCAAATTGAATACCGGTCTTGTTGCGGATGGCCGTTAACAGCCCTCCCAGAGTGCTGTTCATCGCTTGCACAGTCAACAGACCATCGTGATAGGTCACCTGCGCCGGAGTTGGCGGAGGCAGATTTTCCGGCGCCTGCGGTGCCGGCGCCGGCGTGGGAACGGCCGCAGCACCAGGAGGGGGAGTAGGAGTAGGCTGAGGTGCTCCCACTGCGGGACGGGCCGGAGACTGCTGTGGGGTGGTGGTCACGGGCCCATTTTGGCCGGCTTGCACCACGTCCGGAAACACCGGATGCGGGCGCCTGGGCTGTCGCGAGTATGGGGACTGGGTCTGGGCCGCTGCCAGGCCGCCGGCAAGGACCAATATCCCGAAAATGATAGTAATAAAACGCATCGTTAAATCATTAGATCGTTAGAAAGAGCCCTGGAGGAGATCAATCTGGTATCGCCTGATTTTACTCCTTATGGTAAAGAACGCAGCATGAATGCAGTCTTGCTGGTTTCGGGGAATTTTTCCTGAGACTTGGCATGAAGCCAGCCGCGCAGGACTAAGGTGCGGGTTACAGTCTGGCAAGTGACGTTGGCCAAAGGTAATATTGGATCATAAGGCCTCGTCTCGGCGGGCCCGTGTTGTGCATCCGGGCCAGCGGCGAAGGCATCTTAAAGCAGGCAACCAGAGTAGTGCGTTTTTCAGGAGAGCGATGAAGCATCCGACCCTGAGTATCTTGTGGGCGGCGATGGTGTTAACCGGCGTCCCGGCGTGGTCGCAGGGCTGCGAAACCCGTGACGAAATTCCGGCCCAGGCCAAGACCTCCATGGACAGCGCCGCCAAGAAGGTTTTTGACCAGGCGGCGAGCGGCGACCTCGGCGGCATGCGAGCCAACGCCGGTCCCTTGTTGCAATCCGGTTTCGACGGCGTCGCCAGCGCCGTCAACGATAATAAGGCCGCGTTTGTTGGCGCCCATCCCGAGCTTCGAACCTCGTTTCTGCTGGATACCGGCTCCGCCCCCAGCGAGGATGGACGCTACTATTGTGGTGTCTTCGGCGCCAACGGTTTGGGCCCTAACTCCGCCGAGTTCGATATCCCGGGGCTGCCCCCGGGAAAGTACGCCATCGTGATCCAGGACTTCATCGGCGGCAAAGGCCCATATTCGCTCACCACCATCTTTCAGGACCTCAGCGGATGGAAGCTGGCGGGCTTCTATATCTATCCCGAATCGGCCTTGGGTCACGACGGAATCTGGTATCTGCAGCGCGCCCGCGAATACAAGGCTAAAGGCCAGAACCACAACGCCTGGTTCTATTACGTGACCTCCTGGGATCTGCTGCGGCCGGTGAAATTTATGGATTCCAGCCTGCTGTCCAAGATTGTCCAGGAATCCAACGGCATCCAGCCCAAGGACATCCCCGCGGGGGGCAATGCGGTGGACTATCCCGCCAACGGCAAGACCTACAAAATTACCGACATCAGTGTTTTGCCCACCGACAAGACCCTCGATCTCTCGATCCGGTACTCGGTTGCGAACACAGCAGACTTTAACGCAACGCAGATCGATGCCCACAATCTGGCCAATGCCTATGTCACCCAGCATCCCGAGCTGAAGGATTCATTCAACAATGTCTGGGCGCATGCGGTCGATGGCAAGGGCGGCGACGTGGCCGGGATAGTGGTCTTGAAACCTGCTGCTAAGCCGTAGATCGCAACCAAGCATTTCATTTCCATAGAACATAGTGCCCGCCGCCGGTGGTGATGATGACCAGGTTCATGACCACCAGCATCAGGTCATAGTGCCAGCCGTCGGTGCCATGCTTGCCCCAGAAACCCGTATGCCATGTAAAAATTTTCTTTTGTATAGCGCCCAGCGACAGCAGGATCAACCCCAGCGCGGCGAGTTGCGTCAATACGCCGAAGGCAACACCCAGGCCGCCGGCGAGTTCGGCCGCCCCGAGAAACATGGTGAAGCCCTTGCTCATGCCAATGTCCTTGCTTCTGGCGGCGGGATCCTTCAGGTCCTTCCATCCGCTGGTGGCGAAGATAGCGCCCACCAAGAGCCGCATCAGCAACAATGCCAACCCGGCAAAATTGGTCAGATTGGGGAACATGGTCTCGCGCCTCCTCGCCGATGCGATTCGCGCAAGTATAGATCAGGTTGCGTTCCCCAGGTTGTGTTCCAATGGTTGCGTTCACCTTCCAACGCCCCGCACGCTTTCATTTACAATTTTCCCTTCCGTATGAACCGGCCTTTGGTGCTGATTATTCTCGATGGTTGGGGTTATGCGCCTGCGTCGGCGGCCAACGCCATCTCGCTGGCGCGCAAGCCGAACTATGACCAGCTGCTCCGCGAATATCCCAATACTTTGATCCACACCAGCGGCCGCTATGTCGGCCTGCCCGAAGGGCAGATGGGCAACAGCGAGGTCGGACATCTCAACATTGGCGCCGGGCGGATCGTGTACATGGACATAACCAAGATCGACCTGATGATCGAGAAGGGCGACTTCTTCTCCCAGCCGGTCCTGCTGGAGGCCATCAAGAACGCGCGCAGCGGCGGCCGCCGGTTGCACCTTTGCGGCTTGCTCTCCGATGGCGGCGTGCATTCCCACCAAACCCACCTGTATGCACTGTTGCGCATGGCCAAACAAAACGGCGTGGACCGCGTGTTCGTTCATTGCTTCATGGATGGACGCGACACTCTGCCCACCAACGGCGCCGGCTACATCCAAGCTTTGCAACAGAAGATGCGGGAGTATGGCTCCGGCAAGATCGCCAGCGTCAGCGGCCGCTACTATGCCATGGACCGCGACAAGAAATGGGACCGCGAACTGAAGGCCTTTGACGCCATGGTCGCCGGGAAGGCCGAAGGCGGCGAATACGTGGATCCGGTCCAGGGCATGAAGGATTCCTATGACCGCGGTGTGACCGACGAATTCGTTGTCCCGTTTGTCTGCCTGGATAATGACAATCGCGGCCAGGCGCTCGCAACTGTCCGCGACGAAGATTCGGTGATCAACTTCAACTTCCGCGCCGATCGCGCCCGCCAGATCACGCGTTGCCTGGCCCGGGAAAGCGGACTCACAGCGCAAGTCGGCCGCGACCTCCCTGACGCCGAGGCCCTGGACGCCGCCATTCCCCGCGAACGCGTGCCCAAGAACCTGAAGTACGTCTGCATGACGCAGTATGACAAGCAATTCACATTGCCGTTCGTGGTGATGCCGGATTCGCTCAAGAACATCCTGGCCAACGTGATGGCGGAGCACAATCTGCGCAACCTGCGCGTGGCGGAAACGGAGAAGTATGCCCATGTGACTTACTTCTTCAACGGCGGCGTGGAAAAGCCTTTTCCCGGTGAAGACCGCGTGCTGGTGCCTTCGCCCAAGGTGGCGACCTACGATCTGAAACCGGAAATGTCGGCGGCCGGGATCGCCGAGAATGTTGTCAAGGCGGCCGGCGATTCCGCGTTCGACGTAATCATCGTCAATTTCGCCAACGCCGATATGGTGGGGCATTCCGGCAAGATCCCGCCGACGATTCAGGCCGTCGAGACCGTGGATGCCTGTCTGGGCGATATCCATCGAGCCGTCCGCCAGCGCGGCGGGGCCATGCTGGTGACCGCCGATCACGGCAACGCGGAGATGATGATTGATCCCGCCACCGGCGGTCCGCACACCGCCCACACCACCAACCCCGTGCCTTTCATCATAGCCAGCGAAGACGCACAGAAGTTTTCATTGCGTCGCGATGGCTCGTTGCAGGACATCTCGCCTACTGTGCTGGGCATGCTGGGTTTCGAACAGCCGAAAGAGATGACCGGGCACGATCTCAGGGTGCGCAACACTCCTTGATATCATGGTGGGCGCTACAGACGCCGAGAAAGGAGCGATGTGAGAGAAATGAGACAAACCAGATGGGTGATTCTTGCCATTACCATGCTGGCCATGCTTTTTATGGCAGCCAACGCTTCCTCGCAGGAGAAGAAGCTCAAGAAGTCGGACTTGCCCCCCGCCGTCCAGAAGACGGCCGACGAACAAAGCCAGGGAGCTACCGTCAAAGGTTATTCGAGCGAGATGGACGAAGGAAAACTGGTGTACGAAGTCGAGCTGACGGTGAACGGCCACTCGAAAGATGTGAGCATTTCGAAAGATGGGAGTGTGATCGAAGTCGAGGAAGAGGTGGCGCTGGATTCGTTGTCCGCGCCCGTGAAGGAGGCGTTCGAAAAGAAAGCGGGCGCCGGGAAGATCACCAAGATCGAGTCGCTCACCAAGCACAATACTCTGGTGGCCTACGAAGCGCAGGTCCGCACCGGTGGCAAGCGTTCGGAAATCCAAGTCGGCCCTGACGGAAAAGCACTTGCCCATCCGGAATAGTTGAAGCTTTGGGAACCAGGTACGAAGGCAAGCGGGAAGGCTTGCGCACGAACCGCTTGTCTTTAAGAGCCGGACGCTTGGCTTTTTCGAATGCAGCGACATACATTTAAGAAGATAGCCAAGCCATCAAAATGAAAGTCCTCATCGTCCATTACCATCCCTTTGAGCTGTGGCATGCGCCGGCTTGGCTGCGGGAACGGCTACAGAGGCAGTTTCCGCAACTCCGGTTTCTGCAGCTCCCGAATTACGACCGCGTCCCCGAGGAGATTCGAGACGCCGATGTTTTCATCGGCTGGTCCCTGCGGCCGGAGCAGTTCGTGTCGGCGAAGAAGCTCAAGTGGATCCATTCTCCGGCGGCGGCGGTCCACCAACTCATGTTTCCCGAGCTGATCCGCAGCAACGTACTGGTCACCAACTCCACCGGAGTGCATGGGCCGGTGGTGGCGGAGCACGCGCTCGCCGTACTGCTGGCTTTGGCGAAACGCCTGCCTCAGGCCATGCGCTACCAGGCCAAGCAAGAATGGTCGCAGGAGCAACTCTGGAACGAGCGTCCGCGTCCCCGCGAAGTGGACGGAGCCGCCGTAGCCGTCATCGGCATGGGCGTAATCGGAAGGGAATTCACTCGGCGCGCCCAGGCCCTGGGCATGCGAGTGCTGGCCGTGCGGGAAAATCCAGGCAAGGGAACCGGCGGCGCCGACGAAGTCTACAGCTCCTCCCAGATCGACCATGTGCTGCCGCGGGCTGACTACGTCGTCCTGTGCACTCCGGTCACCCCGGCGACTACACAGCTTATGAATCGGGCGCGTCTCGAAAAAATGAAGCCAGACGCTTATCTGATCAACGTCGCCCGAGGAACCCTGGTTGATGAGCCGGCTTTGCTGGCGGTTCTCAAGAGCCGCAGCATTGCCGGCGCGGCTCTGGACGTCTTTGAAGAAGAACCCTTGCCCCGGCAGTCTCCCTTCTGGGAGTTGGACAACGTTCTGATTACGCCGCATACGGCGGCTGTGACAGAACGTCTCTGGGAACGTCACTACGACCTGATCGTCGAGAACTTGAACCGCTTCCTGTCCGGAAAGCCGCTGATCAATGAGGTGGACAAACAACGAGGGTATTGACCGCGCGGCCACGCTCACTTTTCTGTAACCCGCGCGTCTTAATTACTCTCTTCGGAGGTGAAAGGTTGAAAGCACTCACGCGGCTTTTTTGCGCTCTCTCCTTGTTATTTGCGATAGCAGCTCCTGGACAGTCCCGGCCATCAGCTTCTGACTTATTACGCGCCGGCCTGGCTGCCATGGGCGGCGAGGAAAAAGTCCGTGCGCTGACCTCTCTGCATTTCCTGGCGAGCGTACAGCGCAATGAGCTGGAGCAATCCGAGCGTCCCGAAGGTCCATACATTGTTGAAAACAATCAAGTCGAAGAATGGCGTGATCTGGCGCATGAAAACTGGAAGCAAGTAACTCGCATCCACGTGGCCATCCAGCCTGAATACGTGACCACGAGCGTGGTGTCGGACGGGGCCGCTTCCCGCATCTTCAACGGGCAACAATTTCCCGGCTCCGGTGATCAGCTGCAGGCCGCCGGCGAAGCTCTGGCGCTCAGCCCCGAGCGGGTGATGTTGAAGGGCCTAGCCAGCGGCGATCTGCGTCGCCTGCCTGATCTCATTCTGCAAAGCGTTCCCCATCAGGCCGTGCAATTCACTTGGGCTGGATCGCCGGTCCGCATCTATTTGAACGCCGATACTCACTTGCCGACTGCAGTGGAGTGGGAGAGCGCCTTCCCGTTTGCCACGTTCTGGAGCATTTGGGGCGATGTAACCACTCGTGTCTACTATTCTTTCTGGTGGCTGCAGAACGGCATTCACTATCCCCTGCAGGCCGACGTGGTTCGTAACCGTCTGCCCGACCGTACCGTTACTATCACCAAACTGGACTTTAACCAGGAACTGGCGCCGGCAGATTTTGCCATCTCCAATGAAACGCGGGCTGCATTTGCGGCGAGGGCCAAGCAGACGTTGGGCGACCGCGCGCTGGGGATTCCCGGCCAGCCGGCCAGCGAACCCGCGCCAGGCATTGTGTTCATCCCCGGCCCTTGGAACACGACTCTGGTCCGCCAGGAAGATGGAATTGTGGTCTTGGAAGCCCCTATCTCCTCCGGGTATTCGGCGAAAGTGATCGAGGAGGCGCAGAAGAGATTTCCCGGTGTGCCGGTCAAGGCGGTGATTACAACATCGGATTCGTGGCCTCATATCGGCGGCGTGCGCGAGTACGTGGCGGGCGGAGTTCCCGTGTATGTGCTGGACCGGACGGTTCCGCTCATCCGGCGGCTTTTGCATGCTCCGCGCTCCAGGTATCCTGATGCCTTGGCGAAAGCTCCGCGTAAGGCCGATCTTCGGCCTGTATCCTCTAGAACGGTGATCGGCTCCGGGCCGAATCGATTGGAGCTGTACCCGATTCACGGCGAAACCAGCGAACGGCAGATGATGGCATATTTTCCCGAGCACAAACTGCTCTACGGAAGTGATCCATTCCAGCAACTCGAAGACGGCAAGCTCTTCTATCCGCAGACGGTCTACGAGCTCGAAAGCGCCGTGCTCCGCGAGCACCTGGCGGTGGAGCGCTTCTTCATGATGCACATAGGCCTCACTCCGTGGGCCAAGGTTGTGGAAACGGTTCGCAACGCTTCCTGAAGCTGCTTCTTGCCGGAGTGCCGTAGAATGTCTTCGGTGAAGCTTAGCATCAACGGCGAACCCCGCGATTTCCCGGACGGCCTGACGGTCGCGTCGCTGGTGGAGCAGCTGGGAATGAAGGCTGACCGCGTGGCCGTCGAGTTAAACCTCGAGATTGTGCCGCGCTCAAGCTGGCAAGCGACCGCGCTCAAGGACGGCGACAAGCTGGAGATCGTGCATTTTGTCGGCGGGGGAAGTGGTGTTGACGCTGCTCCGGCAGAGGGTGTCGAGCAACGAGCAGCTATCACGACTCCGTCCCCAGCGTGGACGTGCCCAACCTGCGGCCGAGCTGGCTCCGGCAAATTCTGCCCGAACTGTGGCGAGAAGAAGTCCGACAGCGATGATCTTTCGTTGCGGCATTTCTTCTCTCATGCGGTTGAGGCCTTGTTCAACGCTGACTCCAAGATCTTCCGCAGTTTTCGCGCGCTTTTTACCAAGCCCGGCTATCTCAGCGCAGAGTACGTGCGCGGACGACGCAAGCCCTACCTGCATCCGTTCCAACTCTTTTTTGTCTGCAACGTGATCTATTTCGTTCTGCAGCCGCTGACCACGTGGAGCGGCCTGCGCACTTATCTGCCGCTGCATGAAAACAGTCCGTACTACGGTACCTTGGCAAGACAGATGGTAGCGCGACATCTGTCGGCCACAGGAATGAGCCGCGCAGAATTCCTCCCGCGATTCACGCACCTGCTCGACCTGGAGGCGAAATCACTGGTGGTGTTGATGGTGCCGCTGTTCGCCGTAGTTATGCTGGCCATGGAGTGGCGCAAGAAGCGCCTTTTTGGCGAGCACATGGTTTTCGCCTTCCACTTTTGCGCTTTCTGGCTAATATCCGTATTTATTGTGTTGTACGGTGGTGCGGCGGCGGTCTCGCGGCTGCTGCGACATTTTGGGATGGTGTTTTCCTATTTCGGCTACGATTTCCGCATATACCTGTTTGGAAGCATTTTCGTCGCAATTTACTTGGCAAAAGCATTCCGGACGTTCTATCAGGACACACTTCCCACAGCGATATTCAAGGCCATTGGTCTTCTGGCTTCCACGCTAGTTGTCCTGCAGATCTACCGATTCATCCAGTTCGTCATCGCGCTTTATTTCTCTTAGGCTGCCATCCCCATTGACTTTCTTGGTTCCCGTCTTACAATGTTGCAAACATTTAAGCTGAAAATGTTTTAAACATTTCCTAGATGTTATGGAGCAGCAGTTTACATCGGCGCAGGTGGTCCGGCTGACGGGCATCACGCCGCGGCAGCTTCAGTGGTGGGACGAGCGCGGCATTGTGGTTCCCAAACGCGAAGGCCGGCGCCGGCTGTACTCGGCCGAAGACATCACCGAGATCGCCGTGATCTGCGCTCTGCGTCGCAAGGGCTTTCCGCTGCAGAAAGTTCGCCGCATCATGAAATTTCTGCAGAAAGAGCTGGGCCGGAGGCTGGCGGAAGCCGTCAGCAACGGCTCGGACTACCACCTGCTTACCGACGGCAAGCGGGTGTACCTGGAAAACTCACAGCGCGAGGTGATCGACGTACTCAAGAACTCGCGCCAGCCGTTGCTGGGGGTCTGTCTCTCGGACACGGTGCGCGAAGTCCGGGCGGAGATCTTCAACCGCCGCCCATCGCAGAAGCAGGCGGCGCGGGGCTCCGGCCGGCGCAAAAGTTCGTAAGCAGAGGTGCTGTGGAATGGATAAGAAGCCAGCCTGACAGGGGAGAAGGGCTGCGGCCGTTAAGGCGGAGGTGACGATGGTGGCACAACTGAACATAGTGACCGAGTGGCTGCCCGAGCAGATGGAACCGGGCACCATCTTCGTGTTGGAGAACGCGGGCGAGGTTGGCGACCAGGACGATCCTTACTGGGCGGTATTGTCTTGTCCGGAGTGCGGTACGCTGGGCCTGATCACGCGCAAGCAGATGCGCGGCCTCATTCCGGTGATTTGCGGATCGAATCTGTGCTCCGCTCAGTTTGTGATTGAAGATGAACAGGTGGTGCCGAAGCGTCCCAACTAGGAATTCTTACCGCGGATATGCGCGGATCGCCGCGGATTGACGTGGGAAGACAGTGTGCGGTCGCCGTACGATTTTTCCGTCCTCATCGCGCACGTTGCAGGCCGCTTAGCAGCTCAATTTCCGAAGGCGAGGAAACCGGGGCCCCAGTCGTAACGAGCCCCTGGAAACCGTCAAGCATTCACGGCTTCTGATCCGCGATCATCCGCGGAAATCCGCGGTAGGATTTTCGGACCTACCGGCCACCGACTTCACGGTCGCAATCGGCACCTGTTCGGCGATGGTAATGCCGAAGCCTTCGAGTGCGGCCACGCGCTTGGGATGGTTGGTCAGCAGCCGGATCGAACGAAGGTTGAGATCGGAAAGAATCTGCGCGCCCACGCCTATCTCGCGTTGCGTCTTCCTCTGGTGCGCCGCCGTAGCCGATTCCCGGACCTCGCGATGAAAAATCAGCCGCTTCTCGTCGCTCACGCTGAAACCTTTGGAGGTCTGGTGCAGATAGATGAGCGCGCCGGTGCCTTCGCGGGCGATCATCTCCAGCGATCGGTCGAGAACCTGCTGGCAGTCGCAGAGTGAGCCGCCGAAGACGTCGCCGGCCAGGCAGTGGGAGTGCATGCGAACCAGCACCGGAGTCGTGGCGCGCTCCACGTCACCCTTCACCAGCGCCACGTGCGATTCGCCGTCCAGTTCGCTTTCGAAGGCAATCATGCGAAACTCGCCGTACCGTGTCGGCAACATGGCTTCACCCGCGCGGGAGACGTAGCGCTCGTTCTCCATGCGGTAGCGGATCAACTCGGCCACGGTGAGCATTTTCAAGCCGTGCTGTTTGCAGAACTCGATGAGGTCCGGCACGCGGGCCATGCGGCCGTCTTCATTCATGATCTCGCAGATGATCCCGGCGGGAATCAAGCCGGCCATGCGCGCCAGATCGACCGAGGCCTCAGTCTGCCCGGCCCGCACCAGCACGCCGCCTTTACGCGCGCACAGTGGGAAGACGTGGCCCGGCCGCACCAGGTCGGAAGCGCGGCTGGTGGGATCAATGGCCACTTGAATGGTACGCGCGCGATCGTGGGCAGAGATGCCGGTGGTCACGCCCTCGCGGGCTTCAACGCTTTCGTAAAAAGCCGTGCCGTAAGGCGACGTGTTCTCCCGCGTCATGGGGCCGATGCGCATGTGATCAAGCCGCTCGGGGGTCATGGCCAGGCAGATCAGGCCGCGGCCGTACTTGGCCATGAAGTTGATGGCTTCGGGGGTTACCTTCTCCGCGGCCAGCGTCAGATCGCCTTCGTTTTCCCGGTCTTCGTCGTCGACCACGATTATCATCCGCCCGGCGCGGATTTCTTCGATGGCGGTGGGGACATCGGTAAATGCGGAATGCGTGCTCATAGGCGCTGTAAAGCTACAGAAATTCTAGCAGAAGCGAACAGTCCTCTAACACGGCTGGCCTCGCCAGCCGCAACAGGCTTACAATCACCCTATGGCCAAGTCGTCATCCCAGTCCTTTGAAGTCGGCTGCCCTTGCTGCGGGGCGGTGCTGAAAATTGATCCGGACACCCACGCCGTGATCTCCCACGTGGCTCCCATCAAGCCGAAAACGTTTGCCGACTTTGACGCCGCGGCCAAGGCCATGCGCGAGCAGGAGGGCCGCAAGCAATCGCTCTTCCGCCAGGCCGTGGACGCGGAAAAGAACAAGGCCGACGTTCTGGAGAAAAAATTCCAGGAAGCGATCAAGAAAGCCAAGGAAAGTCCGGAAGAAGGCCCCATGATCCGCGACTTCGATCTCGACTGACCGCTTGCCCGCCCGGATTCTACTGCTCGGACACCGTGGCGCCCGCCAATACGCGCCGGAGAATACCATCTCCGCATTCGACCTGGCGCTGCGGCATGGCGCGGACGGATTTGAGTTTGATATCCGCTCCACCCGCGACCGGCAGGCCATCATCTGTCACGATCCGAAATTCCATCGCTTGGTCATCCGCCGGCAAACGCTGAAGCAGCTGCGGGCAGCTTGTGCCTCACCCAAGGAAATGCCGCCCACCCTGGAAGGCGTGCTGGAACGTTACGGCCGCTCGGCTTTCCTGAACATCGAAGTGAAAGTTCGCGGCGTGGAGGAACTGGTGGCGCGGGCGGTGCGGCGGGCGCGTCCGCAGCGGTATTTCATCTCGTCGTTCCTGCCGGGCGTGATCCGCAAGTTGCATGAGCTGGATCCTTCTCTCGTCCTGGGGACGTTGGCCCAGACGCGCTGGCAGCTTCGCCGCTGGAAAATTCTTTCCGTACGCTACGTGGTTCCTCACTACCATCTGCTCTCGCGCCGCCTGGTCGAAAAGGCGCACGCAGCGGACAAGGCCGTGATTACTTGGACGGTCAATCGCCCTCGCCAGATGCGGCGTGCGGCGGAGTTGGGCGTGGATGGGATTATCTCCGACGACACGAAGTTGCTGGTGGAGGTTTTGGGTGGCAGAGTCGGTGGAAGAGCGGCCCTTTAGGGCCGCGACGAATCGTATACAATGCGGGCTTTAGCCCCTGTCCCCGTGAAGGCGACCGCTATGACGACTGCGTCTGCCCCTTACAAAGAAGCCTTCCCCAAAGGCTCAAGAGTTCGCGTAGCCGATCGTGCTTTCTTGGAAAAATTCATGGCTGAATGGAAATTTCATCACAAGCTGCAGGGGGAGCAGCTCGCTTATGCCGGTCGCGAAGCTACAGTTCGCGAAATTGGTTTCTATCACGGGGGAGATGCGGTGTACTTATTGGAGGGCGTTCCTGGAACGTGGTTGGAGACTTGCTTGCGTGGCGTGGGAGAACACCAGGGCTAAAGCCCAGATGTCCAGTCAATCTTTACGCGGCCCTAAAGGGCCGCTCTTCCACCAGAAGCTCTTCCACCAGGGCCGCTCTTCCACCGTTCGCGCCGAAGCACGAAAAAGCCCTCCCGTCTCGAGACGGGAGGGCCTGAGCTGACGACAAAAGGGCGCAACGAGCAAAGGAGATTAAACGGCTTTCTGCAAATGCTGTTTCTCCAAGTGGAACTGTTCCGCCTCGGTGGAACCTTCGAGCGCC
>DATDGY010000001.1:0-6414 GCA_036521855.1 Candidatus Angelobacter sp. | reverse complement strand
AGACATGGTGTTGGCGGTGTACATGCCGCCGCAGGAGCCGGCGCCGGGACAGGCTTTGCGTTCGATCTCCGTTAGCCGCTTGGTGGTGATTTTTCCGGCGCTATGTTCCCCTACGGCCTCAAACACGCTGACCACGGTGAGAGCTTTGCCGTCATAGTGGCCGGCCTTGATGGTCCCGCCGTAGACGAAGATGGCAGGAATGTTCATGCGGGCGATGGCGATCATTGCGCCGGGCATGTTCTTGTCGCAGCCGCCGACGGCCAGCAGGCCGTCCATGCACTGCCCGCGGCACACGGTCTCGATGGAGTCGGCGATCACCTCGCGCGAGACCAGGCTGTAACGCATGCCTTCCGTGCCCATGGAGATTCCGTCGCTCACGGTGATAGTGCCGAACGTCTGGGGCATGGCGCCGGCATGGCGCAACGCGTCTTCCGCACGCGAGGCAAGCTCGTTCAGGCCCGCATTGCAGGGGGTGATGGTGCTGTAAGCGTTGGCCAGGCCCACGATGGGCTTGTCAAAGTCGGCGTCGCCGAATCCCACCGCACGGAGCATCGACCGGTTTGGGGCACGTTCCACGCCTTGCGTAATTTTTGAGCTGCGCATGAAGAGTAGTTAGTATTTAGTAGTCAGTACTTAGTAGTTAGCGCAAACCACGCAAGAGCCAAACGCCAGAGAACCTGTGAGATTTGAGCCTTCATTTGGTCAACGCAACAAATACTAAGTACTAAATACTAAGTACTAAATACTGACGGGTCACACTCCCCACAGATATTGGTCGGGATCTTCGTGCACGAAGGGTCCGCAGCCGGTCCAGTCAATCGCGGAGGTGGAGATGCTCAACGCGACCGTGTCCGCCAGCGCCTCGGCAAAGTGCTCGTGCCGCGGAGGAATGTGCAGCATCTCGTTTTCGCGGACGGTCACCGCCCGGTCGCGCAAATGGACGCGCCAGGCGCCCTCGAGTACGATGACCAGGCACTCGGTTTCATGACGATGAGTTTCCGTCAGCGCGCCTTTCCTGATTTCGAGACGCACCACGCCAACTCGATTGCTGGAGGGTTGCTGGCCTGGGCCAGGCACGTCCTCTGTGACGGAGCGAAATTTCTTGCGGTTCATTGGACTACTCTCCTCACTTCTTTTAACCATTTTCAGAATCGGTGTGGACCGGACCTCAGGGCCTAAAGGCCTTGGGTTGCAGTGCTACAGCGCAGGCCTGAAGGCCTGCTCCACCCGCATGGCCCACCCTGCCTGTAGGCCTGTTCCACCCTAGATGCTCCATCTTGCTTGCCCGGCCCCGCCTTAGACCTGCTCGACCCCGTCTTGTCCGGACCGTTTGTGAACCGGGTCTCAATTCTTGGCCCGATTCACGAGCGTCCGCTCCTCGAGCCAGGGCATCATGCCGCGCAACCGGGCGCCTACGAGCTCGATCGGATGTTCCCTGCCCTGGGCTTCCAGTTGCTTGAAGAGGGGTTTGCCGGAGTCGCACTCGGCGATCCATTCGTCGGCAAAGCGGCCGGATTGGATGTCGGCGAGCAGCTTCTTCATCTCTTCGCGAACACATTGGTTGATGACTTTGGGTCCGCGGGTCATGTCGCCATATTCGGCGGTGTTGGAGACCGAGTAACGCATGTTGCCGATGCCGCCCTCGTAAACCAGATCCACAATCAACTTCATCTCGTGGAGACACTCGAAGTAGGCCATCTCCGGCGCGTAGCCGGCTTCCACCAGCGTTTCAAAGCCGGCCTGGATCAGCGCCGTGAGTCCGCCGCAGAGCACGGCCTGTTCGCCGAACAGATCGGTCTCCGTTTCTTCCTTGAACGTGGTCTCCAGAATGCCGGCGCGGCCGCCACCGAGAGCGGAGGCATAGGCCAGTCCGACCTGGCGCGTGTCACCTGACGGGTCCTGATGGACGGCCAACAGGCAGGGAACGCCGCGGCCCTGCACAAACTCCGCGCGCAGCAGATGGCCGGGAGACTTGGGCGCCACCATGAAGACGTTCACGTCCTTCGGCGGAGTGATCTTGCCGAAGTGGATGGAGAAGCCGTGAGCGAAGGCCAGGTAGGAGCCGGGACGCAACTGGGGTGCGATATCGGCGCGATACACCGCGGGCGCAGTCTCGTCCGGCGTCAGGATCATGACCACGTCGGCGCCCTTGGCTGCTTCCGCCGTGCTTCTTACTTCCAGGCCGGCGTCGGCGGCTTTGCGCCACGATTGGCTTCCCGGGCGCAGTCCCACCACGACGTTGCAGCCGGCGTCGCGCAGGTTGTTGGCGTGAGCGTGGCCCTGGCTTCCGTAGCCGATGATGGCAAACTTTTTGCCGGCCAAAAATTGAGACTGAGAGTCTTTGTCGTAATAAATCTTCATGGTCTTGTGTCCTTCCTCGGAAAACTAAGTGGTTGTCGATCCGGCCGGCTTCGGGCCGATGTTGCCGCTTGCGGCCAGGCGCATGATCTCGGCCGTGGGCCTCTTCCACACCGCGACCGTTCCGGTGCGGACGATGTGGCGGATGCCGAACGGCACGAGCTCCTTGACCAGCGAGTTGATCTGCTTCCATTCGCCAGTGGCCTCGATGATCAGTCCGTCTTCCATCACCTCGGCCACACGCAGGTGATTTCGCGACACCAGCGAGAGCACGGTCTGCATCGCGGCGTTGGTCTCGGTCTGCACGTTGATCAGCACCAGCTCGCGCTCAAAGTGGGAATGGCGGGTCAGGTCGGCCACGTGCAACACCCGCACCAGCTTGTTGACCTGCTTCACGATCTGCTCGATCGTCCGGTCGTCGCCGGAGGTGACCAGGGTGACGCAGGAAACGTCCTGGTCCAGCGTCTCCGCTACGGTGAGGCTCTCAATGTTGTAGCCGCGCGCGCTGAACAGCCCCACAATGCGCGCCAGTTCGCCATAACGGTTCTCCACCAGGATGGAAAGGGTGTGTCTCATTCCAGCACCATTTCGTTGATGCCGGCGCCGGGAGGAATCATGGGGTAAACGTTCTCTTCCACTTCGACCACGACGTCCATCACCACCACACCCGGGGACGAGAGTCCTTGTTCCAATATCGAAGCCAGTTCGTCGGGATGCCTGGCTCTGAGCCCGATAGCTCCATAGGCTTCGGCAAGTTTGACGAAGTTGGGAGTCCACTCCATATCCACATGGGAATAGTTGCGGTCGTAGAACAGCTGCTGCCATTGGCGCACCATGCCCAGCGAGTTGTTGTTCATGATCACGATCTTGACGTTGGCGCCGTACTGGACGGCGGTCGCCAGCTCCTGGGCCGTCATCTGGAAGCCTCCGTCGCCGACGAACGCGATCACCTGGCGATCGGGCAGCGCGATCTGCGCTCCCAGGGCCGCCGGGAATCCATAGCCCATGGCGCCGAGGCCTCCGGAGGTCAGCAGTTGCCGCGGCTGACGAAAGCCGTAGTACTGTGCCAGCCACATCTGGTGCTGGCCCACGTCGGTGGCGATGATCGCTGTGCCGCCGGTCAGGCGGTCCAACTCTTCGCAGAGCTGTTGTGGTTTGATCACCTTGCTCGACCGGGTATACGTGAGCGGCGCATGGGCCTTCCAGGTTGCGATCTGATGCCACCACGCGGCGAGTCGTTGCGGAGACGGCTGACGGCCGTCCCGGTGCAGAATGTCCAGCATCTGCTGCATCACGGCTTTGGCATCGCCTTCAATCGGCCAATGAGTAGGAACATTCTTGCCCAGGGACGAAGCGTCCACATCCACGTGCACGATCTCGGCGTGGGGAGCGAACTTGTCCAGCGCGCCGGTCACACGATCGTCAAAGCGCGCGCCGATGGCCAGGATCAGATCCGCTTCGGTCATGGCCATGTTGGCCCAGTAGGTACCGTGCATTCCCAACATTCCCAGCGAGAGCGGGTGGGCAGCGGGGAAACATCCCAGTCCCATGAGTGTCGGCGTGACGGGAACGTGCAGCGCCAGCGCCAGCGCCAAAAGCTCTTCGCAGGCTCCGGAATGGATGACGCCTCCGCCCACGTAGAGCACGGGACGTGTGGCCGCCAAAACCCTGCCGAGGCCTCGCTCCACTTGCTCCGCGTCGGCAAGCGCTGGAGGCCGGTAGCCGGGGAGATGCAACGCAGGAGGTTCCCCCAGCACAGTCTTCTCCGCAGTCACGTCTTTCGGGACGTCGATGAGCACCGGCCCCGGCCGCCCGCTCGATGCCAGGTAGAAAGCTTCATGCACGATCCCGGCAAGCTCGCGAACGTCGCGCACCATGTAGTTGTACTTGGTGCAGGGACGCGTGATCCCGATGGTGTCCACCTCCTGGAAGGCGTCGGTACCGATCATCTTGCGCGGGACTTGTCCGGTGATGACGACCAGGGGAGTCGAATCCATGTAGGCGTTGGCGATTCCGGTGATGGTGTTCGTGGCGCCCGGGCCGGACGTCACCAGCACCACGCCGGTCTTTCCCGTGGCTTTGCTGTAGCCTTCCGCCATGTGGACCGCGCCCTGCTCGTGCCGCGCCAGCACATGGCGCAGACGAGGGCCCATCTTTACCAACTCGTCGTAGATGTGGAGGACGGCTCCGCCCGGATACCCGAAGATGGTGTCCACGCCCTCGCGCACCAGCCCTTCCAGAAGAATCCGCGCCCCGCGCATGGGTTCGGGCGATGGGGCCGTGGTCACGGCCGTTTTGGGAAGGTCTGCGGTATTTACGGGCATAAAGTTCTCCTGAAAAATGCGAAGGCCGTCATCTTTTGATGACGGCCTTGATATCGAACTTGCTCGCCTAGGCCGTCATCCGGTTCCCCGCAGGATGGTAATCAGGGAAATGACCGCTACAGAGACGGTAAGAAGAACATGGCTGCGACCGACGGAAGACCGGCACACGCCGGGTGTGGGCGCTTGTGATCTTTCCGTGTTGGCCGCAAATGAATGGTTCATCTGGAATGCTTCCAGGTGGTGACAACAAATAACAGACTCGTGTGATTACTGTCAAATGCCATCGCCTCGTCTGCGTGAGCTCCGTCCGGAACGAAAATCGGTCCCGCCAGCGGTGAGCCTTCTCCGTGCCGGATCGGTCTCCAGGCCAGTCATCTTGGCTCCGGGATAGGCATTAGTCAAATTAATAATTCATCTATATACAATTCGATTTTCTTATACATCGTTGATTCCTTAGAGCTGGTGAAAGCGACCTGCTGTGACCCAACTGGTGCGAAAGTCCCTACCGCGCTGGTGCAGGCCGGCCGTGTGTGCGTGAGTCAGTGCTGGCTGCAAGGTTCCGGCAAGTGTGGTTAGATAGACTGGCCCATGAAAAAAGCTGTCAATCATCTCAAAAAATCAGATCCGGTCCTGTCGTCCATCATCGGGCGCGTTGGAGCTTTCCAGATGGCTTATCGTGAGCCTACCTTTGAGGCCCTGGCCCGCGCGATCGTCTTTCAGCAGCTGAGCACCAAGGCCGCGCGGACCATCTATGGCCGGCTGGAAGAGGCCGCTGGTGGACGGATCACTCCGGAAGCCATTCAGCAGCTGAGCCTGGGCGAGATGCGCCGCGCCGGTCTTTCCAAGCAGAAGGTCGGCTACATTCGCGATCTGGCCGAACACGCCCTGAGCGGAAAAGTTGATTTCGAACGACTGCACAGCATGAGCGACGAAGAAGTCGTTGTCACATTGACCGACATCAAGGGCATCGGCGAGTGGACCGCGCACATGTTCCTGATCTTCGCCCTGCGCCGGCCGAACGTGCTGGCGGTGGGCGACCTCGGCGTGCGCACCGCCATCAAGCGACACTACAAGAAGCGCACTTTGCCGACCCCGGCGCACATGGAGAAGCTGGCCGTCAACTGGCATCCTTACCGCAGCGTCGCCTGCTGGTACCTGTGGCGGAGTTTGGAGCTGCCGGCGGCAAAGAGCTCCCACCACAGAGGACGCAAAGGAACACGGAGGAAGTAATTCCATGCACCTTTGTGTCCTCGGTGTCCTCGGTGTCCTCTGTGTCCTCTGTGTCCTCTGTGGTTAAGGGCTTTTGATAGAATCGCCGTGAGTGTCCAGCGACCGCAAAATCCGCGTTCTCGTTGCCAAACCGGGCCTCGATGGCCATGACCGCGGCGCCAAGGTGATTGCCCGGGCGCTGCGCGATGCCGGCATGGAAGTGATCTATACCGGGCTGCGCCAGACCCCGGAGATGATCGTCAACTCCGCCTTGCAGGAGGACGTGGACGTCATCGGACTATCGATTCTTTCGGGTGCGCACAATGCCATCGTGCCTCGCGTGAACGAGTTGCTGCGCCAGAACAAGATGGACGACGTGTTGCTCCTGGTAGGCGGCATCATTCCCGAGCAGGATTTCGAGCTCATGAAGAAGGCGGGCGTAGCGGGAATATTCAATCCCGGCACGGCCATGGACGACATCGTGTCCTTTATCCGCAAGAACGTCAAGCCGCGCGGCGTGGTG